>NZ_JAKZGV010000003.1:0-256003 GCF_022557375.1 Shewanella sp. MM_2022_3 | reverse complement strand
GTCTTAGTGCGAACTCTATCGACTCTAACAGCTCTCCTTTATGGAAAATGTCAGCCTCGCTTTTTTTTGAATTATAACTTACATAAAATAATTGGTTGCTTTCGTCTTCTTTTAAGAAATCTTTCAGATCTAAAGTCGACATCGATTTATTTGAGTTCTCGACCTCAATTTTAATGTTGAATGAATCATCAATAATCGTTGCTGCTAATTTTTCCAATATACTATTATCGTCTAAACCTTTTTCTCGTTCTAAGTTCAAGTTTAGATCTAATAATAGCTCCTCAATTTCTTCATTTGTTGAGCTGATTGTAATTGTAGTTCCTTTTTTATCAGAAGCTTCAGTGGTAATTGGAATTTCGGTTCCTGCAACACTGTCTTTGGAGACTAAATCTGATTTAGATGCAGAAAACTTGCTTTTTATTCCGTCTTTGCAAGTTGTCCATTCGACTCTGTCGCCGAATTTAAATGCTGATAAGAATCCTAGACCTTTAGAACCTTGCGTAAGCCTTGTTACACCGTTTCTTTCAACAGCCTGGCCGAATTTCTTATTGCTTTTTGATATATGGAATAGAGATTGAATTTCGCTCTCTCCCATACCATCGCCATTGTCAATAATGGTTACAGTTCTATTTTTCTGACTTATTTTTATCGTGACATCGGGCGAGAAAGCATCATATGCATTTTTTATTAGCTCACTGAGAGCGAAGAGTGAAGACGGAATGTTTCTAGAAAGCTCTTCAATGATATTGCCACTGAATACTATTGATGCAGATCCCATGCGTTAATTTCCTTAATAATTTATGATTGATATTTTAATGTTCTATTTTCGCATTATGAGTATGGATTCTTTAACCATAGTTGCTGCTATCTGATTCCTATTGGCCATTCGCTTAGACGGAATATCTCGTTCCAATTTATGAACAAAATGACAACCCCGCGATTCAAGCAACTCCCTCATAATACTATCTAATGGAACCTCAATATCTGAGATCCTCCGGTTGCCCAACGTCCAGACCATATACGCATTTTCCCTAAGAAAACTCAAAGAGTTACATATTGCGTTGTCTAAGTCATATATGAAGGAAATAAGCTTTTTAATGTTCTCGGGGTTAACTGCTTTTATCTTCTCAACACAACTGACAAGAGACCTTGAACGTTCTTTTATTTCTTGGTATTTCGTATTTGAACCCTTCTTTGAGCCCCCTAAGCTCATTGAATCAATAGCACTTTTATGGGCTAGAAGTCCTGCTTGGGTCATGTTTTCAATATCACTTAAATCAATCCACATAAGTGGAAGGTAAGAGAATTGTCCATAAGTAACGGTTGTTTGGTTATCGCCGTATGGTGGTGAGCTAACTAGCAGGTCACACTTCAGCGAACTTCTGATTTTACCGGCAGAATCCGCATTCTTGATAACGACATCGCTGACAGATGTTACTCTCTTTAGAACTTGATTTTTATCCAAAATTTCCTTTTGGGCAACAATATTTTCGATATTTTTATTAAGCTTTTTTTCAAACTCTTCTATTGCTGATGGCGTCTGTTTTATTTTTTCTTCGGTCTTAATATGCAGCTTGTATGTAGAACTCCGAGAGTTACAAACGGTTCTCACAGTACTACTTAACGATAGCCAGAACACCTTTCTAGCCCATTTGGACGGCTCACTTTTAATTGCGCGATATATTGCGCTTAACTCTACTTGAGTGCTTTTTGTGAACCACTTATCAATACCATCAAAATGTACCGCTATTTCAGCCGAACTATCCTGTTTAGCTTTATCTAGCACTAGAGCGGCTTTTTCTTTTAGTTTAGCTGTATACAGGGGACCACTCTTAACTTCACAAGCTAAAATCGCTAACGGATTAATGTCTATACCTAAGAAATCTAAGCCACGGCACATTGCTTCACCAAGCGTTGTGCCTGAGCCCACGAATGGGTCGAGAACCCTGCGGACATTTCTATCCTCCGCTAAAACTGCATCAATTAACTCACCTTGCATTTCGGGAATCATCATCGCTGGATATTGTATTAATCCGTGACAATGTTGCCTCTTAGAGCGCCCTCTGAATGACCAATATGCTTCATCTCCTAGTGAGTAAGCATTAATCCTGTTAAGGAGGGCTATATCCCTGTTCTGTTCGTTCATTTTATGTCTCTATTTAGCAAAATTTGGTCACTCCATATTGAATTCAATCATATCAGTATCGGACAGAACATTCCAGGTTTGTTGAAAAATAATGATGTGGTATATCTTAATGTTATTTATGGTTTTATTTAAGTTTTCGTTGCTTGATAAATTGAGATGTTCTTGTGTTTTGGGAGGAGAAACATGGGCAGTTAAACTTAGATGTAACTAAAATGCTTTATTAACGCTAGAGAGAGCTGTTCTGAAGATGGCCATACATGTTTATATGGTTTAACAATTATTTCGTTGTCTGGTCGTGACTTCCAGACCCCTTTGTTGGTAGCTAAATACTCCAAGGTTAAATTTATTTTGTTTTTATTCAAAGCGCTACCATCTGCTAAATGCAATGTGCCCAACTGGCATTTTTCGTTCGGTCGTTGTTCAAATTCTATTGCAGTCAGATAGTTATTATTACTTTGAATATCTGCAATTAGTACTCTCCGTTTTAAACTTCGTGCTGAATCCAGATACGACCATTGCCGATACCCCTCTGGCTTAGTAAGCGGAATACATCTGGTTAGCTCATCAGGTTCCCGTATCTTTGCACTAAAGCCTTCATAGGTATTCAGATGCTCAATAGCCTTGATAAAGGTATCGAAGCTGGCCGGAAGGGCTTTAGCTCTCTCGTAAGTGCTATTTAACCGACCTGAGCCAACGGTGGAATCGGTATTCTCACCTTGAGCACTACTAAGCTGATTGGTGTCGACTGGTGGCCTTACTATAGTGGCAGATTTATATTCACACTGTTCTTTAGTGGGCTTGTCGGGTTCTTTACCGGCAATATCGCCGAACCTGTCTGTTGGCAGATTAAATATTTCTGTAGCTGCGTTTTTGTTCGGTGCTTGCTGACTTTGAAACGGTTTGCCTTGTTGTTCAGGAACTACACGGGGGCTGCCCCAGCCTGGTTTTTTCTCGTTATCAGGTTTGTCTTCGCCGTCTTTGGCTCTGTTATTGTCGTTATCACGATATATAGTCAGATGCCGGAAGGGGAAAGCAGCAGAGCAGCGAACGAGCGACAATACAAGGTAACGCCATTTATTCGGAACTACTGTAGGGAGCATTTTGCAACGGGCTATTAGGTTCGTGCTGCCAGCAAACGGAAAGTTACTTTCAATATGCGCCGGTGCGCCATTTAAACGATTTTTTAGCATGGCATCATGTACCGCTGTTGCACCTAACCAAGCTTCAGGAGAATTTAGAATTCGGGCCAGTATCCAGCCGTCTTGATCAGAAAAACGCTGGCGTAGCCCAATAATTTCTCGTTGTTCCTCCGGTTCAGACCAGGTGTGTTCCATATTCAGCACTGCATGCAAATTGTGTTTTAAGTCACCGGAGAAAATAACATCTGCCAGGTCGGTTGACACTGCATAATAAAAGCGCACCAGCTCTGCCATTGGTATCAAAATGCCGTAAGGGTCGCCGCCATGTTCTACTGCAACCATTTTGCTGAAATAGCCGTCTTTGCCAAATTTGTAATGAGTGTAGGGAATGATGTACTGGTTATGCTCCTTGGTACTGGCATTTAACACTTGGCTGGTATGCTTGGAGATCTCTAACCCTTTAAACTCAGTTAGTTGACCTGCAAACTGTTGCTGACACTCACTATTGCGCCAGATAGATCCAATACACATCGCTGGCAGCTGTCCGGTACCTATGCTGATGGTTCGCTGATCAGTGTAATCCACCAAACCGCTAGATGCAGAAGCCAACTTATTGGGAGGCAGAGCGGTAATATCAGGCGTTTTGAACGGGGTTATGACAACTTGCAGTACTGGCTCGCGTGGGAGCTTGGGGTTGGGCTGAATGGCACCGAACCAATCAACCCGCCAATAACGACTATCGGAGGGGAATTCCTTGATCTCAGGAATTCCCCGCATTAATCAACCCCGCTAACAAATTGCGGTTGTAGTACAAAATAGTGATGTACAGTACAAAATAGCATTGTGCAGTACTATCTAGGGTTGTAATTCACAACTTCTTTACCTTGAGCTTGCAAGTCTGCATGGTAGCTTGAACGCACTAATGGACCACAAGCAGCATGGGTAAAGCCTAGTTCATCGGCAAGGGCTTTAAGCTCATCAAACTCGGCTGGTGAGACGTAACGCTCAACCGGCAGGTGGAACTTAGACGGTTGCAGATATTGGCCTAAGGTTAACATTTCAACCTTGTGCTCACGTAAATCACGCAGCACTTGGGCGATTTCTTCGTTGGTTTCGCCTAGCCCCATCATCAGTCCCGATTTTGTCGGCACATTGGGATGACGCTCTTTAAAGCGCTTCAGTAGGTCGAGTGACCATTGATAGTTCGCACCTGGACGCGCTTTGCGGTAATGCATAGGCGCAGTTTCGAGGTTGTGGTTGAACACATCAGGCGGCTCGGTCGACAGAATGTCGAGGGCGGCGTCGATACGGCCACGGAAATCGGGCACTAAGATCTCAATCTTAATCTCGGGATTGAGCTTACGGATCTCACGGATACAGTCGGCAAAGTGCTGGGCACCGCCATCACGCAAATCATCGCGGTCAACCGAGGTGATTACCACGTATTTTAGCTTCATATCACGGATGGATTGAGCCAATTTAACAGGCTCTTCCGCATCGGGCTTGAGTGGACGACCATGGGCCACGTCGCAGAATGGGCAGCGGCGAGTACAAATTGCGCCCAAAATCATAAAGGTCGCAGTGCCGTGGTTAAAACATTCTGCCAAGTTAGGACAAGAAGCTTCTTCACAGACTGAGTGCAGGCCGTTAGCGCGTAACGCTTGCTTAATATCGAGAATGCGTTGGTTAGACGCGGGCAGTTTAACCCTTAACCAATCGGGTTTGCGTAACATGGTTTCGCGCTCAGAGGGCACGATTTTAACCGGAATGCGCGAGACTTTATCGGCATCTCTTAATTTGACTCCGGGTTGTAAACGTTCAGGCCTATTCATGACGCTGCTAATCCTTGATGATGAACTAGTTGTTGGTAGCCCAATAGTTGGCTAAGGGTAATAATGAGTTGTTCGCCTGCTTCTTGCACGGTTTGTGGGCCGCCCAGTTCCTTGCATTGCACCATTTCAAGCCCGGCATAACCGCAAGGGTTAATGCGGCGAAACGGCGCCAGATCCATATCGACATTCAGTGCTAAGCCGTGGAAGGAGCAGCCTTTACGAATGCGAAGCCCTAAAGAGGCGACTTTGCGCTCATCCACATACACGCCCGGCGCATCGGCCTTGGCGTAGGCATTGATAGCGTATTTGGCGAGCATATCGATAATGCTTTGCTCAATATGGGTCACGAGCTGACGCACGCCAATCTTGCTGCGTTTAATATCGAGAAGAGGGTAGACAACTAATTGTCCCGGCCCATGGTAAGTCACTTGGCCACCACGATCCACTTGGATCACGGGAATATCCCCCGGATTCAAAATATGTTCGCTTTTACCTGCTTGGCCTTGGGTAAATACGGGTGGATGTTCAACGATCCACAGTTCGTCTGGGCTGTCGCTGTTACGTGTGTCGGTGTAATGCTGCATCGCATGCCACACAGACTCATAATCCTGTTGTCCCAGATGCCGAATATGCAAAGTGGTGTCTTGCAAGGGCAACCTCTCCCCCTAGAATTGAGTGGCGCTATTATACGCCTCTTCGCCATAAATGTAAGATAGATCACATTTTCTGGCCTTGAGGAATACTTATAGTACGCGGCGTACGCCTTCGATATTGGCAAGCTCAGTGTACAGGGTTTCGATATGATCTTTGCTGGTCACTGTCACGCGGATAGTGACCGAATAGTAGCTACCTTTGCTCGATGCTTTAACTGTTGGTGAATAATCACCTGGAGCGTGTTTTTGCACTACCGCAACCACTCTATCCGTTAAGGTTTCGTGGGCATCGCCAACCACTTTGAATGGGAAGGCGCAGGGAAACTCCATGAGTTCATCAAATTTTGTGTTTAACATAGTCGTGCTCAATAACCATTTTAATAGGAACTATATGGTGGCGATTATACCCGATTCAAGGGCGATACTCCCCCAAAAACAACAAAGCCACCCGAAGGTGGCTGAGTTTTGTGAGCCGGATTAGCTAAACCAACCAGAAAACAGTTGCTTAAAGTAATCAACTAATTTGCTGAACCAGCTGCCTTCGTTGACTTCTTGTAAGGTGACTAGCGGGAATTGCGCAATATCTTTGCCATCTAACTGGAAGTATAAACGACCCACTGTTTCACCTTTTTTCAGTGGTGCGTCCAGTGGCTTAGTCAGTTCGAAGTTGGCTTTTAAGTCTTTTGCACGGCCACGGCTGACGGTAACTGGTGCATCTGTAGCGACACCTAAATCGACGGTACTCTTATCACCGTACCAAATTTTTTGCGTCACGAAGCTGTCGCCGGCCTTGTAAGGGGTCACTGTTTCGAAGAAGCGGAAACCATAGGTCAGTAGTTTTTTACTTTCTGCTTTACGAGCGGCTTCACTTTGAGTGCCTAATACCACTGAAATCAAACGCATACCGTCCTTAGTTGCAGAAGCGACTAAGTTATAACCTGCTCCAGAAGTGTGGCCGGTTTTGATACCATCCACATTCATGCTGTTATCCCACAGTAGACCATTACGGTTATATTGTTTGATACCATTGAAGGTATAGTATTTTTCGCTGTAGACACGGTATTCTTCTGGCACGTCACGAATGAGTGCTGCACCTAAAAGTGCCATATCATAGGCCGTCGTTTTATGGTTCTCTGAATCTAGGCCATGGGAGTTTTCAAAGTAGCTATCACGCATACCAAGCTGCTTTGCCCACGAGTTCATCATGTCAACAAAGGCGCCTTCAGTACCCGCAATATGTTCGGCCATCGCGACACAAGCATCGTTACCGGATTGAATGATGATGCCGCGGTTTAAGTCAGAAACTTTTACGGTTTTACCCACTTCGATAAACATTTTCGATGAGTCAGAGAAGTTCTTCGACCAAGCATTTTTACTGATGGTGACATCATCATCGGGAGATACGTTACCGGCTTTAATTTCCTGACCAATCACATAGCTGGTCATCATCTTCGTTAAGCTGGCGGGGTTTAAACTCTCGTATGCATTTTCTTCGGCAATGATTTGGCCTGAATTATAATCCATCAAGATGTAAGCCTTGGCGGCCACGGTTGGTGCATCAGGGGTAACAATCGGCTGCGCAGCATAAACAGGAAGAGAAACACTCGAAATTAGCAGCAATGTCTTAATGGGACTTTTTACAAAATTCATCATTAACTTAGCACGTCTTTTTGGTTGTATTGAAAGAAAAGGCAAAATAGTTTCGCGAGTATACCACCCTTCGACAAAGGTTTTCAGTGAAGGTTCCTTCATCTGCGGTATTTTTAAGCTAAATTGACTCCATAATGTGAGTGTTCACTATTCCAAAACCATATAGCCTTCGGGATAGCCATCTTGTTTCACTTTAATGAGTAATCGGTCGGCAAGCTCCGTTTGACCAATCGGACCGAGCTGTAGTCTAAACATATTGTTTGCCGGTTGTACACGAGTCTTGACCTGATATTTCTTCTCCAGATCCTTCGCTATTTTATGGAGTCGCTGTTTATCCTTCGAAGCCACTAACTGTATATAGTGGTTTCCTGAGGATTGAATATTGGCTATTGCCGATTGGGTTGCGGTTTTATTGCCAATATAGATGACATCCAGTTTTATGCGTGCCGTGCCTGTGCCTAGCATACCAAGCTTATAGGCGGCGGCATAGGATAAGTCTAAAATCCGGTCAGAGTGGAACGGACCGCGATCATTAATGCGAATAATCACCTGCTTATTGTTATCTAAGTTAGTGACGCGAGCGTAGCTTGGTAGGGGTAGGGTCTTATGGGCACCAGACATGCCGAACATATCGTAGGGTTCACCATTGGATGTCTCATAACCGTGGAATTTTTCGCCGTACCATGAGGCGCGACCCATTTCGGAAAAGCCTTCCCCCGAGTCTAATACCGTATAGGACTCACCATAAACCGTATAGGGTTTGTTACCGCGGCGGCTATAGGGTTCATATTTGGGGGTCGCATTCGGTACATGATCTACATTGGGTGGATTAAGGGGCATCTTATCGTTTTTAAGCGCGTAGCGGCCCTTATTGGGATCCATATTCTTATTCTTCACGCTGGCTGAGCCAGAGTTAGAACTCGAGCAGGCCGCGAGCGCAAAACAGCAGCCGAGCATCAAAAGCGATAAAAGATTATTTTTTAGCGTCATGTTGTTGCTTCAGTTGTTGGCTAAATTGATAAACAGCCATGGAATACAAGGGGCTACGGTTATAACGGGTGATTACATAAAAGTTATTGAGCCCTAACCAGTAATCTTTACTTCCCACTTGTTCTAGCTCGATAAGCATGGCTTTTTGCGAGGCATCTAAATCGCGGGCGTTGGCTAGCGATAAGCTCGGGGAGAGAATATCAGAGACCTTGTATTGTAACTTCTCGCCTGCCCACACTTTGGCTTTAGGTGCATTGGCACTGCTATTCACTAAGGGTAAAGCAACGGGGGCATGCAATTGCCAGCCATGTTCATGGAAGTAATTGGCAACACTGCCAATGGCGTCCTCTGGACTCTGGAGTAAATCACGGTTGCCGCTGCCATCAAAATCCACAGCATAGTGGCGGTAACTTGAAGGAATAAACTGACCAAAGCCCATGGCGCCAGCGTATGAGCCTTTGAGGCTATTGATATCTAAGTGTTCTTCTTTTACCAGCCTCATCAACTCACCAAATTCCTTGCGGAAGAAGGTGGCTCTTGGCTCGTAATAAAATCCTAAGGTATAGAGTGCGTCGATAACCGGATAATTACCCGTGTACTGGCCATAGAAAGTTTCGATACCAATAATAGCCACAATAATTTGTGGTTCGACTTGGTACTTAGTGGCGGCTTTGGCAATCGTCGCCTCGTGTTTTTTCCAGAAGGCCAGACCCGCGTTGAGGCGTTTTTCGGTTAAGAAAATCGGATAATACTGATGCCAAGGTTTCGCTTCCCAAGGACGCGAAATCGCATCGATAACCGCTTGGTTGTAGTTGGCTTTGGCCAAGAAATTTTCGACTTCGGCTTGGGTAAAGCCTTGTGCCATTTGGGTTTTGATAAACTCAGCCTTTAAGGCCTCAGGTAATTCTGGTGCCTCGGTTAATACCGGTGTGGGGGCCTGTGTGGTCACGGCGGCACTTGGCTGTGTTGTCGCGGACTCGTTAGCGGTTGAACAGCCAATAAGGTATGAACTGAGGCAAAGCATTGCCAGTGGAGCCAAACAAGCTCGAAGAATAGGCATTAAGAAGTCCCTAAAAATTATCTATCTACAAAACGTCTATGGGTATGAATGCTCATAAGAATGCCAAACCCTGTCATCAATGTCAGCATCGATGTGCCACCATAACTGACAAGGGGTAAAGGTACACCCACCACAGGCAGGATACCTGAAACCATACCAATATTCACAAAAACATAAACGAAGAAAGTCAATGTGATACTGCCGGCAAGGAGTCTGGCAAAGCTGGTTTGCGCCCGAGAGGCAATGACTAAGCCGCGTCCGATGATGTAGAGATACATCAGGAGGAGGATAATGCTACCTATCAGACCAAATTCTTCACCGATCACCGCAAAGATAAAGTCAGTGTGACGTTCGGGGATAAATTCTAATTGGGATTGAGTGCCATCGAGCCAACCTTTACCCCAGAGGCCGCCTGAGCCAATAGCAATTTTCGATTGGATAATGTGGTAACCCGCACCGAGGGGATCTTGTTCTGGATCGAGTAGGGTCAAGACGCGGGTTCTTTGGTAATCGTGCATTAGGAAGTACCAGAGAATAGGCAAAAATGCCAACACGGCGGCAATAAAACCGCCCACAATCACCCAGCTCATACCCGATAAAAACAGTACGAAAATACCTGATGCCGCAACTAATATAGAAGTGCCAAGATCGGGTTGTTTAGCAATTAATAATGTGGGGATCAGCAGAATGACACCTGCGCCCGCTAGATAGCGTTTTTTGGGCGGTAGTGGGAATTTACTGATATACCAAGCCATAGTAATGGGGAAGGCGAGCTTAATCAGTTCAGATGGTTGAAACTCCATAAAACCTAAGTTCAACCAGCGTTGTGCCCCTTTGTTAATCTCCCCAAAAAAATGCACCCCAAGCAGTAACACAATGCCTGCAAGGTAAATGGGTAATGCCCAGCGTTTTAGCGCCTCAGGATTAATTTGCGCCATGGTAAACATGATGCCTAGGGATAAAAACATCCTAAACAGTTGGCGTTCCATCATGCCAAGATCTTCACCACTGGCGGAATAGATAACAAATAGGCCAAAGCCCATTACAGCCAATAGGCCGAGCAACAGGGGCAGGTCGATATGTAATCGTTGCCAGATATTTTGACGTTGATGGGCACTCATGGCGTTGGTTTCCAAGTGTCTCTGAGTATATATTCATCGAGCATAGCGCGAGCGACGGGGCCAGCGTTTGCGCCACCCCAGCCGGCGTTTTCCATTACCACAGCCAGCACGATTTTCGGATCTTCAAAGGGCGCGTAGGCGACGACGAGTGCGTTATCGCGGAAATGCTCTGCAATCTTATTAGCATCGTATTTCGTGTTTTCGGCCACGCCAATCACCTGCGCCGTACCGGTTTTCATCGCCGCGGTATAGCTTGCGTCGGTGAAGCGAGACTTATGGGCGGTTTGGCGCATGGCTTCGTTAATGATATTCCAGTTGCGCGGATTTTTAAGCTCAATCGGTGGTAACTCGTTAATCGGCGAGTCAATTTTGGCCGTATTATCTTTAATCGATCTTAATAAGTGCGGCGGAAAACGGCGGCCCTTATTGGCGAGAATAGCGGTAGCATTGGCCAGTTGTAACGGAGTTGCGGTCCAGTAACCTTGACCGATACCGACTGAAATGGTGTCACCTATGTACCAAGCTTGATTGTATTTTAAGCGCTTCCATTCTTTCGACGGCATATTGCCCGCTGATTCTTCGAAAATATCGACACCAGTATTTTGGCCAAAGCCGAATTGCTCCATAAAACGGGCTATGGGATCAACACCGATTTTATAAGCTAATTCATAGAAGTAGGTATCGCAGGATTCCACGATAGCACTATAGACGTTAACCCAGCCATGGCCCCAGCGTTTCCAGTCGCGATATTTACGCTCAACCCCTGGGATTTGCCAAAAACCAGGGTCCCAAATACGGGTGTGTTCGGTCACGGCTTTTTCATCAAGTCCCAGTAGGGCAATAATAGGTTTAATCGTTGATGCGGGCGCATATTGGCCTTGGGTAGCGCGGTTAATCAGCGGACGTGATTTGTCATTCAATAAATCACTGTAATCCTTGCTGTTAATCCCTTGCACGAACTGGTTGGGATCGTAACTTGGGCTCGACACTAAAGCTAAAATCCCGCCATCCCTTGGATCGATAGCAACGATTGAGCCTTTATGGCCTTGGAGTAGTTCCACGGCTTTTTGCTGTAATTGTAAATCGAGAGTTAAGTAAATATCTTGTCCCGGCTCCGGCGGTACAATTTTAAGCGTACGGATAGTTCGGCCGCGGTTGTTTACTTCTTCTTCGAGATGACCTGGTGTGCCGTGAAGGAGTGATTCATAGTATTTTTCAATGCCTTGCTTACCAATATCCTTGGTGGCGGCATAGTTTTTCCACTGATCGTTACGCTCCAATTGAGCACGATCTCGAGTGTTGATTTTACCTACATAGCCCAGCACATGGGTGAGCTGGCTCGCATAGGGGTAGTTACGTTTTAAACCCGCCTCAACGGAGATCCCAGGAAAGCGATGTTGGTTAACGCTAAAAATGGCGACCTGTTCTTCGGTCAACTGATTTTTAAGGGTTAAGGGCTTAAAGCGGCGGTGAAACTTTAGCGCTTCGGTAAAGGTTTCACGCTCATCGGGAGTGATTTCGATTAACTTGCCTAATTCGTCCAAGGTCTCGGACATATTGGCAATTTTCTCCGGCACTAAGTCGAGAGAATAAAAGGGTTGGTTCTCGGCGAGTAACACGCCGTTTCTGTCGTAAATCAGGCCACGGCTTGGGGCGATAGGCACGACACGAATGCGGTTGTCATTAGAGCGCGTTTCGTAATCTTTATAGGATTCAACCTGAAGATGATAAAGATTGGTCACCAACACACTAAGGAGGGCGACAACACAAATAAAAGTGAACAGCGCGCGACGCTTAAACAGTGACGCCTCGGCGGCGTGGTCGTGCATGGTTATCCGCTTTTTTGGCGACACTTAGGCTATCTCCAGCTGATCCCATCCGGGTGGTTGACACTCGTTAACATCAAGATCCCGCTATTCTCTGTGATAAGGGTGATTAGTGTTCACGCTCCACGCGCGGTATAAGCTTTCGGCAACCACAATCCGCACCAGAGGATGGGGCAGGGTCAATGCCGACAGGCACCAACTCTGATGGGCGGCTTCCTTACAGGCGGGCGCTAAGCCTTCGGGGCCGCCGACCAGTAAGCTTACATCACGACCATCGAGTTGCCATTTATTCATGGCTGTCGCTAATTCTGGCGTAGTCCAGTTTTTGCCGGGAAGATCTAAGGTAACAATGTGATTGCCCTTAGGAATCGCCGCTAACATTTGCTCGCCTTCCTTTTGCAGGATGCGTGCGATGTCAGCATTTTTTCCGCGTTTACCAGCAGGGATTTCGATAAGTTCCAGCGCCATATCCCGAGGAAAGCGGCGTTGATACTCTTCAAAACCGCGGGTAACCCAATCGGGCATCCGTGTCCCCACTGCGATAAGTTGCAACTTCATTAGGCTTGCTTTTCTGACCAGAGTTTTTCAAGCTGGTAGAAATCACGGGTTTGATCTTGCATAACATGCAGGATCACGTTGCCCATATCCACCAATACCCATTCGCTGCTGTCGCGGCCTTCGATACCGATAGGTGGAATGCCTGCGGCTTTTGCTTCGATCACGAGATTTTCGGCGATCGCTTTAACGTGAGTTTTAGATGTACCAGAACAAATCACCATGTAGTCGGTGATGTTAGATTGGTTGCTGACATCGATAACCACGACGTCACGGGCTTTTAAATCGTCGATTTTATCGACAACAAACTGTTTTAATTCGGCGCTCTGCAAGCTGATGTACCTCATTCATTTTAAATAGCGCGCTAGTATATCAGTCTTAAGCGGGGGAATACATTCTCTTAGCGATCTTAGCGGCTGAGTTTGTACTCTTAGCGCTTGATTTTCGGCCTAAGAAAAATAAAGCCGTTGTTTTTGAATGTAATTTAAAGTGACGGGCAGGAGGGCGTCCTGTGGAATTTCTCCCATGGCCAGTTGTGAGCGAATTTGGGTGGACGAAATATCCTGTGGGCTGATATCAACGGTAAAGATGCGCCCATGTTGTGGTTCATTTGAGTGACTTAACGCTTCAAGCGACGCGTGGCGTACGTTTAACTCATGCAGCATCGGGTGCCCTTCGGCTAAATGCCAGCCCGGGCGCTGACATACTACGATATTGGCTAATTCAAACAATTGCTGCCATTGGTGCCAGCTTTGCAGGTGAATAAACGAATCCATCCCCATAATAAAAAACAGTTCGTCATTGGGATAAAGTCGAGTTAACTGCTTAAGGGTGACAACGGTATAGGATGGGCTGTCGCGTTTAGCTTCGATATCACATAGCTCGAAACCTGTTAATGCCTCACATACCTGCGCGACCATTTCGAGCCGCTGCGCTGTGGTAGAGTGGGTAGTGTTTTTGTGTGGCGGAATATGGTTGGGCATCAGCAGGATTTTATCCAGCTTGAGACTGGCTTTGACTTCCATCGCGGGGCGAATATGGCCGTAATGTATGGGGTCAAAGGTGCCACCTAAAATACCGATACGCATCCAGTCAGTGCCTTAATCTAAGCTGATATGGGCCAAATGGCCGTGGGCCTTGGGGTCGAATAATAAGCACAGGTGGCTGAGCCCTGTCCAATCTTCATGGCCTAATTGCTTTAAGTTCAATTCCAGCTTGGACGCGAAGGCAAGCATATGTTCGATTTGGGTGAGGCTTAAGCGCTGCAACGCGGTTTGGTACAGCGGTTTACGCTTATCCCAAATTCGATATTTACCAAAGAGACTATTTAAAGGCACGCCTTGCGCCTGTTCACTCTTGAGGCTGAGCAGCAACTGCAGCTCTTTAAACAAGGCCCAGAGTAAAATGGGCATGGCCGTACCCTCACCGTTGAGTTGGGCCAGCATATGCTGAGCACTGTCTTGGCGATTATTCAGCAGTGCATCGGTGAGCTGAAACACGGTAAAGCGGGATTGATCTTCAAAGTAATGGCTTAATTCGTCGGCACCGATAGGCTGGCTTGGGCTTAACAGTTGTAGCAACTGCATGGCCTGATCGGCGGCGAGTAAATTCCCTTCGTAGAGTGTGTACAACATAGCGCGCGCATCGGGTTGTAAATTCAGCTTAAAGTGCGTAATGCGTGAGTCGAGCCAACGTCTGAATTGGTCGCCCTCTGGCGTAGTGCAGGGTAAATAAATTCCTAAGCTATCTAAGGTTTTGAACCACTTGCTATTGGTCTGCTCGCTGGCGAGTTTTGGGCCTTCAAGGATCAGCAACACATCGGGATTCGGCGTTTGCAGTAACGCTTGTAGCGCCGCCGAACCATCTGCACCGGGTTTTGCGTTGGGGAGAGTTAGCTCAATGATGCGCCGGCTAGAAAACAGGCTCATGGACTGCCATTCCTGAGTTAAGTCGCCCCAATTAAAACCGGTTTCTTGAATTAACTGAACGCGCTCTTCAAACCCTTGGCGTTTGGCGGCTTGGCGGATCTGATCCTTGAAGGTTTCGAGCAACCAAGGATCATCACCAAAAATCAGGTAACAAGCGTGAAGCGGATTGAGATGGCGGGAGAGTTGATCAGGATAAACACGCATTTAAACCACTCTCCACATTTTATTGCAGTGCCACATTAATTTGGACCCTGCATTAATTCACCTCTGTGCTGGCCAGGGATTGCAAAATCCTATCGGCCGCTTGAATACGCATTTCTTTGACTAACAGTTCCATCTCACGGCTTTTAGCCAGTGCGGTGCGAGGATCGTCTAAGTAATCGCGGCGAATTTCAATCTTGAAAGGTTGTGCCTCTTTGCCCGGCAAGGCCACAGCAAACTCGACGAAATAGATAAGCTCATACTCGGCCACATTGCCCGTAGGGTAAAGTGACAGGGTCGAACGCTCTAAGGAGTCGGTGATAAGCCTTAACACTGGCACATCATTGGCAGCATCGACAATCTTGACGTTGTTCAAACGTAACCGCTCACGCACCAAACGGGTGAGTTCGCTGTATTCATCCGAGCTGCTCAAACTGAGTTGATTGAGCTGCTCGGGGATTTGGTAGCTACGTTGAAGCTTAAAACCGCAACCTGCGCTGGTCATAATGACCAGCGCCATGATTGCGAAAGCTAAGCGTTTAATTAGCATAAGTTTTCGCGGTTTCCTGTTTGTCGTGTGGACAGCATCTGTTTATCACATCAACGATGTTAGTTGGCAACGATGCTGAGCAGTTTACCGGGTACATAGATCACTTTACGAACCGTAACGCCATCTAAGTACTTGATGACTTGCTCGTCCGCCATACCCAGTGCTTCAACAGACGCTTGGTCAGCATCGGCAGCGACAGTGATCTTAGCACGCACTTTACCGTTCACTTGTACCACGATGAGTTTGCTGTCTTCTACCAGAGCAGATTCATCCACAACTGGCCATTGGCTGTCTTCGATACTGTTGGTGTTTCCCAGCTCATTCCACAGGGTGAAGCTCACGTGCGGGATGATGGGGTACAGTAAACGCACTACCGCAGTTAAGGCTTCGCCGATAATAGCTCGGTCTTGACCTGTGGTTTGTGGCGCTTTTTGCAGATGGTTCATCAGTTCCATTACGGCGGCAACCGCAGTATTGAACATCTGACGACGGCCGATATCATCGGTCACCTTCGCGATAGTCTTGTGCACTTCACGGCGCAGTGCTTTTTGCTCGCTTGTTAATTTGCTGACGTCTAGTGCTTCGCTGTTATCCTGCGCCACATATTCGCTGGCCAGTTTCCACAGACGTTTGATAAAGCGGTGCGCGCCTTCAACGCCAGACTCTTGCCATTCCAGCGTTAATTCTGGTGGTGAGGCGAACATCATAAACAGACGCACAGTGTCGGCACCGTATTTTTCGACCATTACCTGTGGGTCGATACCGTTGTTTTTCGACTTAGACATTTTGCACATACCGGTGTAAACCAGTTCGTTGCCGTCTTTATCGATAGCTTTAGTCACTCGGCCCTTGTCGTCTTTTTCGGTAGTGACTACATCCAGCGGAGACACCCATACACGGGCACCTTTATCGTTGGTGTAGTAGTAGGCATCGGCCAGAACCATGCCTTGGGTCAGCAGTTGTTTTGCTGGCTCGTTAGTGTTTACTAGGCCCGCGTCACGCAGCAACTTGTGGAAGAAGCGGAAATATAACAAGTGCATACAGGCGTGTTCGATACCACCAATGTACTGATCCACTGGCAACCAGTAGTTAGCCTTGGTTGGATCTAACATTTGATCAGCCTTTGGGCTGCAATAACGGGCGTAATACCATGAAGATTCCATAAAGGTATCAAAGGTATCAGTCTCGCGCAGCGCGTCTTGGCCGTTAACTTGGGTTTTCGCCCATTCTTTATCGGCCTTGATTGGGCTTTGGATCCCGTCCATCACCACATCTTCTGGCAGGATCACCGGCAGTTGATCTTCAGGTGTTGGGATAACAGTGCCGTCGGCTAAGGTCACCATAGGAATTGGTGCGCCCCAGTAACGTTGACGTGATACACCCCAGTCACGCAGACGGTAGTTTACTTGGCGTTTGCCTTTACCTTCTGCCACTAACTTGTCGGCGATGGCATTGAAGGCGCCGTCAAAGTCTAAACCGTCGAACTCGCCAGAGTTAAACAGCACGCCTTTTTCGGTGTAAGCCGCTTCGCTGATGTCTAACTCGCCGTCAACAGGTTTGATAACCGCTTCGATTGGCAGATTGTACTTTTTCGCAAATTCGTAATCGCGTTGGTCGTGACAAGGAACTGACATCACAGCGCCGGTGCCATAGTTCATCAGTACGAAGTTAGCCGCCCAAATGGGCACTTGTTTGCCAGTGATGGGGTGAATAGCGTATAGACCTGTCGCGACGCCACGTTTTTCCATGGTGGCTAAATCGGCTTCTGACGTGGTGCTGTTTTTGCACTCATCGATAAAGGCAGCCAGCTCAGGGTTAGTTTGCGCCGCTAATTCTGCTAATGGGTGACCCGCAGCAATCGCTACATAGGTTACGCCCATCAGGGTATCGGGGCGGGTAGTGTAGATATCGAATGACTTATCGCTACCTGCCACACCGAAGGTCATTTCCACGCCTTCGCTGCGACCAATCCAGTTGCGCTGCATAGTCTTAACTTGCTCAGGCCAGCCGTCTAAGGTGTCGATATCGTTTAACAGTTCTTCGGCGTAGGCGGTGATCTTAATGAACCACTGTGGAATTTCTTTTTGTTCTACAGGGGTATCACAGCGCCAGCAGCAACCGTCTTGCACCTGCTCGTTTGCTAGTACGGTTTCATCGTTAGGGCACCAGTTTACAGAAGCGGTCTTCTTGTAAACTAAGCCCTTTTCGTACAGTTTAGTGAAGAACCATTGTTCCCAGCGGTAATATTCTGGGGTACAAGTGGCGATTTCACGGCTCCAGTCATAGCCAAAACCCAGCAATTTTAGCTGGTTTTTCATGTACTCAATATTTTGATAAGTCCATGGTGCTGGTGCGGTTTTGTTGTTGATTGCGGCGTTTTCTGCAGGCAAACCGAAAGAGTCCCAACCGATAGGTTGTAGCACGTTTTTGCCTTGAAGACGCTGGAAGCGGGCAACCACATCGCCTATGGTATAGTTGCGAACGTGTCCCATGTGGAGTCGACCTGAAGGGTACGGAAACATCGAAAGGCAATAAAACTTTTCTTTGTTTGCATCTTCAGTAACTTCAAAGGTTTTGTTGTCGTGCCAGTGCTTTTGCACTAAGGCTTCAATTTCTGAGGGATTATATTGCTCTTGCATCACGCTATTTCCGGCAGTGCCGCCTATTTATTTGATCTAACGCCATATCGACGCGAATAAGATCTGCATAGAATAAACTAGAAGCGATGCATTAAAAAGGTTCTATGAAGGAGTATTGGTTATGAATGATAGAAGTAGTGCGCTACTAGGACTGTATCAAGCCTTAATTAACGAAGTGAAAGCGCAATTTGCGGAAGATAACTCGCTGACTGCAAAGAATTTATTTAAGTCTGTCACTCAAGGGAAGGAGTTCTTACGCCTCAAAGAACAAGCGGGGGAAGATGAGCTCGCGTTAGTTGAGCAATTCTTAAAGCGTGATATCGCCAGCTTTTTGCGTGAGCAAAATGCCGACAGCTTAAGCCACAGCCCAACGGTGATCACTCTAGAAAACACCCTTTGGCATTGGTTAAGTGAAATCACCGACCGCAGCCAAGTGGAATGGCATGAACTGGCTCAAGACTTTAAACACCACGGCTATTACCAGAGTGGCGATATTGTTAGCCAAGGGGTGATGGTGTGCACTAACTGTGGCCATGAAATGAGTATTGAGTTTCCGGGCGTGATCCCCGATTGCCCAGAGTGTGACCATGAAGAGTTTACTCGTGAGGCGTTAACGCCTTAGCCTTGTGGATGCGCCAGAAATAAAAAACGACGCTTAGCGTCGTTTTTTATTAGCCATCAACAGCCTTGGACATTGATATCGTAAAGCGGCGGAGTGCTCGAATCGGCTGCTTGGGTATAGCGGAAATAACATTGGTCATCGTTGACTAAGGTATTAGCATCCAAGTCGTAGCCAATATATGTAATATCAATACCTTGATATTGAATGACGAGTTTATCATCTTTCTCTATCCATTTTTCGATATCGGTATTGTCCAGATAACCCCACTTGAGGCGGGTTTCTGCCACACCATCACCATTAAGGTCGATGTCAATAATATCATCACGGCCTGCGACGGCTTGACTCTGTAAGCTGGGCATTTGGGTCTTGGAATAGGCTAAGGTATTTGCGGCTTTTACACTGGCATGGAGTTGCAGCAGACTTTTTTCCCGCGCCTCTTTGCTCAGGCCGATAAATTTCGGCGCGACGATAACCGCTAAAATCCCGAGCACTATGATAACGACCACGAGTTCGATTAAGGTAAAACCTTGAGTGCGTTTCTGATTAATCATTTCAAATTCTGTTGCTGCTTTTGACGACGGATAAAACCGAGTAACAGCAGTACTCCACATAAGGCTAACAGTGGTGTTTGGCCGATTTTAGCAAACCAAGTTTGGCCTGTAACCAGTGGAATTGTGGCTCGCAATACACCCGTTTCAAATTGCGGCAGAGAAGCTGTGATATTGCCATGCTCATCGACAACGGCGGTTACACCATTATTGGTGGCACGAACCAGAGGACGGCCTAACTCAATGGCGCGCATTTGAGCAATTTCCATATGTTGTAATGGACCATTTGAGGTGCCAAACCAGGCATCGTTGGAGACGGTTAACAGCAGATCCGTCCCGAGATTAACGCTGTCACGCAATTGTTCAGGGAAGGCTATTTCATAACAAATTGCTGGCGCAATTTTATGGCCTACCGCGCTCAAATTTGGCTGTTGATAGTCGCCTCGCGCAAAAGAGGACATGGGCAGATTAAAGAAAGGCGCAATCGGCCGCAGCAGTGTTTCTAAGGGCACAAACTCACCAATTGGCAACAGATGGTGCTTTTTAAACTGGTTGCTGCCATCGCTTTCATAATCTGGGCTATCTTGCTGTTTCAGATTATGATTACCTAATACAATCAGTGAATTATAAAAATTGTCATGTTGACGACTGATAATGCCAGTAATGATGGATGTGTGGTTAAGGTTGGCCACTTTATTGGCATTATCCAAAAATTCTTGCACCATAGATTCTGGCGCTGGGATTGCTGCTTCTGGCCAGACGATAATGTCAGCATCAAAGTGTTCACGGGACAAATCCATGTATTTCAACAGGGTCGGCCAGAGTGCATCGGGTTCCCATTTCATACTTTGCGGAATATTGCCTTGCACAAGCGCGACCTTGACCGACTCGCCTGTCGGCTCGATTTGCGTTAGCTTAGGCGCGACCCAAGTAGCGGCTGCGATGATGGGCAGTAAAATCAACAGACTTTTGTAGCGCTTGCTAAAACACAAGGCGAATGCGCCCGCAACCATGGCGATGATGAAACTTAATCCTAAGGCGCCAATAATACTCGCGAATTCCTTTAATGGGCCTTCAGTTTGGGAGTAGCCTGCCCAAATCCAAGGGAAACCTGTCAAAACCCAGCCTCTGGCCCATTCGGTTAAGACCCAAAGCGCGGGGAAGAAGAGCAGGTTACGCCATAGCGAGGGAGTATTAGTGCGAGTCAACCACGCTAAACCCAGACCCGTTAAGGCCGGATAGAGGGCTAAATAGAGTGCTAACAGCGCCATTAGCCCTACTGAAGCGGCTAAGGGGAGGCCACCGAAGGTGTCCATACTGACATGCACCCAACTGATCCCAACGGCAAAACAGCCAAAACCAAAGCTTAACCAATGGAAAAAGCTTGCTTTAGGGCTTAAGGATTCACTCTGCCAAAGGGCTAACGCCATGGCGATAGGATAGATGATCCAGAAGGAATACGGGGCAAAGGAAAGCGCTGTACTGGCGCCTAAAATAAACGCCAGTACGAGGCGTAACGCACTCAATCGAGACTTTTGTTGGGCAAAAGCCCGAATGTTAGTTAGCACGGATCATTCTTCTTACAAGGAGAGTTATTCTTACGCAGAGGGTTATTCTACGTCTTCACCGATATTGGGATCGGGGAGTTTTACTCTGAGTTGGATTAAACGTCGGGTATCGGCGTTGATAACTTTAAATTCAATACCTTCGATCATGATGCTCTCATTGCGCTCCGGCAAGTGGCCAAAGGCATGGGACACCAAGCCACCAACGGTATCAAACTCTTCATCGCTGAAATGGGTGTTGAATTCTTCGTTAAAATCTTCGATAGGCGTAAGCGCCTTCACCATATAGACAGTATTGCCGACTTTGCGGATTTCGGTGTCTTCAGGGCTATCGTGATCGAATTCATCTTCAATCTCACCGACGATTTCTTCGAGAATATCTTCAATAGTTACCAGACCAGATACGCCACCGTACTCATCAACGACAATCGCCATATGGTAACGCTGGGAGCGGAATTCTTTGAGTAACACATCGACGCGTTTACTCTCTGGCACAACAACCGCTGGGCGGATCACGCGCTCAAGGGAAAAGGGTTCTTCACTGTTTGAGAAACCATAAGGGATCAAATCTTTAGCCAGTAAAATGCCTTCGATATGGTCTTTGTCTTCGTTAACCACAGGGAAGCGAGAATGGCCTGAACCGATAACAGTTGCGAGCAACTCTTCAACGGTATTGTCGATTTGAATCGCGACAATTTGAGCTCGTGGGATCATAATGTCCCGAACACGCATATCGGAAACTTCCAATACACCTTTAATCATTTCGCGGGTGTCTTCAGAGATCAGTTCGCGCTGTTCTGCGCCATCAATTACATCAACTAAGTCTTCGCGATTTTGAGGTTCGCCCTGAAATAACTGACTTACTCTGTCAAACCAGCTTTTCTTTTGGGCGCTCGTACTCGGGGGGATATCGTCACTCATAGTTTTCTCATTAACCTTGATAGAGAGTATCTCAGTTAATTATTGTTCCTTATATGGGTCAGTAAAACCTAAGCTTTCAATGAGTTGAGTCTCTAATGACTCCATCTCTTCGGCTTCTTCGTCTTCAATGTGATCATAACCTAGCAGATGCAGGCAACCATGTACAACCATGTGTGCCCAATGGGCTTCTAGGGTTTTATCTTGTTCACGCGCTTCATTTTCAACGACTGCGGCACAAATGACAAGATCTCCAAGCAGTGGAAGTTCAATTTCTGGCGGTGCTTCAAAGGGAAACGACAACACATTAGTGGGCTTGTCTTTCCCTCTGTAAGTGCTGTTTAGCATTTGGCTTTCACGGGCATCGACGATGCGGATCGTCAGCTCCGCCTGTTCCATGCTATTACCAATGGCGGTTTTTACCCAGAGGGCAAATTGTTCTTCACTAGGAAGATAGTCACTCGCCGTGGCGTATTGCACATCTAAGGCTAAATCAAGACTCATGCTTTATAACTTCCTGTTGCGTTTGTGGGTGCGCTTGTTGATTGTCGCGGCGCTCTTTTTCGGCCTTTAATGCCTGCTCTTTACGATCAAAAGCCTCATAGGCTTCGACAATGCGAGCAACCACAGGATGACGCACAACGTCTTGAGACACGAAGAAGTTGAAGCTGATTTCTTCCACTTGGCTTAATACTTCAATGGCGTGGCGCAGACCTGACTTAACATGTTTGGGTAAGTCGGTTTGGGTGATGTCACCAGTAATGACCGCGCGTGAGTTAAAGCCAATACGGGTTAAGAACATTTTCATCTGTTCAACCGTGGTGTTTTGGCTCTCATCGAGAATAATAAAGGCATCGTTTAAGGTGCGGCCACGCATGTAGGCCAAAGGCGCTACTTCGATAACGTTTTTCTCGATTAAGCGCTCGACCTTTTCAAAGCCGAGCATTTCAAACAAGGCATCATAGAGCGGGCGCAGATAGGGGTCGACCTTCTGGCTTAAATCGCCCGGTAAGAAGCCGAGTTTTTCCCCCGCTTCAACCGCGGGGCGGGTGAGCAGAATACGGCGCACTTCTTGACGCTCTAGTGCATCAACGGCGGCGGCAACGGCCAAATAGGTTTTACCTGTGCCCGCTGGACCAATACCAAAGGTAATATCATGGCGCACAATGTTGGCCACATAGGTGCTTTGGTTGGGGTTACGCGGTTTTATCACGCCACGGCGGGTTTTGATAACTAAGGCTTTATCGTCACCGCTGTCGTCCTGCTCTAGGGCAATGGCTTCTTGAATGGCCAAATGCACTTGTTCAGGGTCGAGATCCGGCGTGCTGCCCTTGACCGTTTGAGTTTCAATATAGAGCTGCTTAAGTAAGTTATTGGCACTTAAACAGTGACGTGGTAATCCGGTAATTTGGAAATGGTTGTTCTTACGGACTATCTCAACGCCAACGCGACGCTCAATCTGTTTGATATTGTCATCGAAGGGACCGCACAGTGAAGCCAAACGGCGGGTTTCTGCGGGTTCGAGATACAAATTCATTGTGGTTAATTTACTGGACAAACAGTACTCCTATTGTCAAATAACAAGCAAATTATCAAATACCAAGCAAAGTGCCGAGTGAAAGCTAAGTGCGATGTCAGTCAACTATCGCAGCCTCTATTCAGAAGATAATCTCAGTTTACGAGCCATCCATCATAATTGCTAACGGAAAATCATCAATTACAGCAGTTGTTAAGGCCATAAAATAAGAGGGCGACATTGTCGCCCTCTTTATATAGGTACACTCACCCAAGATTTAAACCCTTAAGGTTTAAATTGAGTGACACCGAGATCATCATCTTGCTTATGCTTCGCCAGAATATCCGATGGGCGCAGGTTACGGCGCAGATCCATTTCATCTTCACCGCGGATAAATTTACCGCGTAGTGAGTTAGTGTAAACGTCGACAATCTCGACATCCACAAAGGTACCAATGTGTTTTGGTAAGCCTTCAAAGTTCACCACACGGTTGTTTTCGGTGCGACCGCGCAGTTCCATCGGGTTTTTCACCGAGGGGCCTTCAACCAGAATGCGTTGCACTGTGCCCATCATATGGCGGCTGTAACGCATGGCCTGTTGAGTGATGCGGTCTTGTAGAATGGCCAGACGTTGTTTTTTCTCTTCCATATCAACGTCATCGGGTAAATCTGCCGCTGGCGTGCCTGGGCGCGCACTGTAGATAAAGCTAAAGCTGTGGTCAAAACCTACATCTTCAATCAGCTTCATGGTATCGGCGAAGTCTTCTTTCGTTTCGCCAGGGAAACCAATAATAAAGTCGGAGCTGATTTGGATATCTGGGCGGGCTTTACGCAGGCGGCGGATGATAGATTTGTACTCAATCGCCATATGGCCGCGTTTCATTGCGGTGAGAATGCGATCAGAACCTGACTGCACGGGTAAGTGCAGGAAGCTAACTAATTCGGGCGTATCTTCGTAAACGTCGATGATATCCTGGGTAAATTCAATGGGGTGACTGGTGGTGAAGCGAATACGGTCGATGCCGTCGATAGCGGCAACATAGCGTAATAGCTCGGCAAAGGTACAGATCCCGCCATCGTGGGTTGCGCCACGGTAAGCATTGACGTTTTGACCGAGCAGATTGACTTCGCGCACACCTTGTTCTGCCAGTTGGGCAATTTCAAGAATGATGTCGTCCGATGGGCGGCTGACTTCTTCACCACGGGTATAAGGTACCACGCAGAATGAACAGTATTTGCTACAACCTTCCATAATTGACACAAACGCCGTTGGGCCTTCGGCGCGTGGTTCGGGAAGACGGTCAAATTTTTCGATCTCAGGAAAACTCACGTCGATCACTGCTTTATCGCCGCGGCGTACTTGTTCGATCATCTCCGGTAGACGGTGAAGCGTCTGTGGGCCAAAGATGATGTCAACACAATGAGCTCGGTCTTTAATCGCTTTACCTTCTTGAGATGCAACACAGCCACCCACACCAATAATCAGGTCAGGATTTCTATCTTTGAGTGTTTTCCAACGACCTAACTGATGGAACACTTTTTCCTGTGCTTTTTCACGGATAGAACAAGTGTTCAGCAGCAGAATATCTGCTTCTTCTGCTTCTTCAGTTAAGGTGTAACCTTGGTATTCGCCTAAAAGATCCGCCATCTTAGATGAGTCGTACTCATTCATTTGACAGCCCCAAGTTTTAATATGGAGTTTTTTGCTCATCAGTTGTGTTGCCCTACGCTGCCCTGTAAAAAGAGTCCCGAGCCGTCGTTGCCTTGTAAAAAGACCAACAGACCGCCCAGTCAAAATAGCGCGACATTTTACCCGCAGTTGTTGCTGCTGACCAGCGTTGTCCACATTTTTACTCGCTAATCCTATCGGATTATGATACCCACAAAGAAGCTAGGTTTATCGCTATTGATGGGTTTTAGGTTGGTGACTTAGTGCGACATTTGCCATTGGCAACAAGCTATTGCTGGAGCAAATGCCAATGTCTTCACGGATTTAGAGTCGAAATACGTTCAACATTTCCGTGGTGTAGTGATATAGGGCATAATCGAGCCTGTTGCGGTAACTGACGGTAACGTTTACATGGTTGGTGTGGCAGCCAATGCATTATTTACAGCGCAGCTGTTGCGAATGGCGATGGTGTGACAAGGTGTATTTGACAAGTCTAAACAACAATATGAGTGGTAATTAAGATGAGCCGAACAATGAGCCAAACACAGCAATCTGCACCGATAACATCAGAGACTCAATCCTTTGATGTGGTTTTAGTCGGTGGCGGCATGGTGGGCGCGGCAACGGCGATTGGTCTTGCACAGCAAGGACTTAACGTTGCTGTAGTTGAGTCCTTTACGCCCGAGGCTTATTCTCCAGAGCAAGCATTAGATGTACGCGTTTCGGCAATAAGCGTTGCCTCTGAACATTTACTTGAACAGTTAGGCGCATTAGACAGCTTACTTAAGATGCGTAATGTGCCTTATCTTGGCTTAGAGACTTGGGAGCTTGATGGCTGTATTACTCAATTCCATAGTTCACAAATCGGCGCTAGCCATTTAGGCCATATCGTTGAAAACCGTTTAGTGCAGCTCGCTCTGTGGGAGCAAATGCTGCAATGGGAAAATATTCAACTCTTTTGCCCTGAGCGCGTTGCCTACTTTGCGCGTGGTGTTGATACGGTAAGCGTGCACTTACAATCCGGTTATTCACTCGAGGCTAAGCTGTTGGTTGGCGCTGAAGGTGCGAATTCTCAAGTACGCCAATGGGCGGGCATTGGGATTTCGGGTTGGGACTATGCTCAATCGGCCATGCTGATTAATATCCAAACCGCCCAAGGTCAACAAGATGTGACTTGGCAGCAATTTACACCTAGCGGCCCACGTTCCTTGTTACCTTTACCCGGTAATCATGCCTCGTTAGTTTGGTATGATGATGCCAATCGCATCAAACAGTTAATGCAACTGAACAATAAGCAGTTGGCCGACCAAATTCGCCAGCATTTTCCATCTCGTTTAGACAGTGATTTTACGGTTGAGGCAAAGGGCAGCTTTGCGCTCACGCGCCGGCATGCTCAGGCTTATTTTAAGCCAAATGTGGTGATTTTAGGGGATGCAGCGCACACCATTAATCCGCTTGCTGGTCAAGGGGTTAACCTTGGATTTAAAGATGTTGGAGCTTTGTTGACAGCCATCAAGACGGCATTAACTGAGGATAAACCATGGTGGTCAACCGAGGTGTTAAGCCAATATCAAGCAAAACGTTACCTTGATAATCAGCTGATGATGACCACCATGGATGTGTTTTACGCTAGCTTTAGTAATGATATTTTGCCGCTTAAATTACTTCGCAATGGCGCATTAAAATTGGCCAATATCAATTCTCCCATCAAACAAACTGTACTTAAGTATGCGATGGGGCTCAATTAGTTCCTCGTTGTGAGCACTTGCTCACTCGGTATTTGTTGACTTACGCATTGAGTGCTAAAATGCCGCGTTTTTAACGAGTATAAGCGGCATTATTAGCTCAATATGGTCGACCTGTGTGCTTTGCCATCGACCAATTAACGCAGTATTGAGTGCCATTAGTGAGTGTCATGAGCGAAATTAAATTAATCGTAGGGCTTGCCAATCCGGGCGCTGAATATGCCCAGACTCGCCATAATGCGGGTGCTTGGTATGTGGAAGAATTAGCCCGTATTTGTGGTGTGAGCTTAGTCGCCGATAGCAAGTATTTTGGCTTGACAGCCAGAGCCGTATTACACGGTAAAGATGTGCGTTTACTCATACCGACTACGTATATGAACTTAAGTGGTAAAGCCGTAGGTGCTTTAGCTAATTTCTTTCGTATTACACCTGAAGAAATTCTGGTGGCCCACGATGAGCTGGATATGCCACCTGGCGTGGCTAAATTTAAACTCGGTGGCGGCCATGGTGGTCATAACGGCTTAAAAGACATTATTGCCAAATTAGCGAATGATAAAAACTTCTATCGTTTACGGATTGGGATTGGTCATCCCGGCGATAAAAATAAAGTCAGTGGCTACGTATTGGGTAAGGCTCCCGCGAAAGAGCAAGAGCTGATCAATGCTGCCGTAGACGAAGCCGTGCGCTCAACTGAAATTTTATTTAAAGAGGACATGGTGAAAGCCATGACTCGATTACACTCCTTTAAAGCGGAGTAATGTTTGGGTCGGCGCTTTGTTATAGGTCGCTATTCAAACGTCAAGACGATTTATCAATGTGCTGCCAAGGGGCAGTGCGACTAAAACTTGCTGGTGAGTGTGACTTGCCAGCCAATCATCGAGAGAAAGGTAAGAATATGGGTTTTAAATGCGGCATTGTTGGTCTTCCTAACGTAGGTAAATCAACGCTTTTTAATGCGTTAACTAAGGCTGGCATCGAAGCGGCAAACTTCCCGTTTTGTACCATTGAGCCAAACACTGGTGTAGTGCCTGTGCCGGATCCTCGTTTAGATGCGCTGGCGGCAATTGTTAATCCTCAACGTATACTGCCAACCACTATGGAGTTCGTGGATATCGCTGGCCTAGTTGCAGGCGCTTCTAAAGGTGAAGGTTTAGGGAACAAGTTCCTTGCTAACATCCGTGAAACCGATGCTATTGGTCATGTGGTACGTTGTTTTGACGATGACAACATCGTTCACGTTGCAAACAAAGTGGATCCTGCTCGCGACATCGAAGTGATCAATACCGAGTTGGCGCTTGCCGACTTAGATAGCTTAGAGCGCGCCGTTATTCGTCAGCAAAAACGTGCTAAGGGTGGCGATAAAGACGCTAAGTTTGAGGTTGAGGTTCTTGAGAAAATGCGTCCAGTGCTCGATGAAGCCAAAATGCTGCGCTCGATGGATCTTTCTAAGGAAGAATTAGAAGCTGTTGCTTACTTAAACTTCTTAACCTTAAAGCCAACCATGTACATTGCCAACGTGGCTGAAGATGGGTTTGATAATAACCCACACTTAGATGCAGTGCGTGCCATTGCTGAAAAAGAAAACGCCATTGTGGTTTCAGTGTGCGCTGCAATTGAATCTGAACTAGCTGAAATGGATGTTGAAGAACGCGATGAGTTTATGGCAGACCTTGGGTTAGAAGAGCCTGGGTTAGATCGCGTGATCCGTGCTGGTTACCAGTTATTGAACCTGCAAACTTACTTCACTGCGGGCGTAAAAGAAGTGCGTGCTTGGACCGTTTCTGTAGGCGCGACTGCACCACAGGCGGCGGGCGTTATCCATACCGACTTCGAACGTGGGTTTATCCGTGCGCAAGTGGTGGCATTTGACGACTTTATTGCCTATAAAGGTGAAGCTGGCGCCAAAGAAGCGGGTAAGTTACGTGTAGAAGGCAAGACTTATATCGTTCAAGATGGCGATGTGATGCACTTCCTGTTTAACGTATAAGTTAGCCATTATTGGGCTAAGCTTTAGAAAGTTAGGCAAAATACGGGCAACAGAGGCTGATTTAGTGTATCTGTTGCTCAGTTTGGTGAAGTAATAGCCGAACGGTTTGTATCAAGGAAAATAGCGAAAAAAAGCTGTTGACCTCGATACCTCGAATAAGCATAATACGCCCCGTTCCTCGCTACGAGGGGCGCGCAATAACGAAGTGGCAATGTAGCTCAGCTGGTTAGAGCACAGCACTCATAATGCTGGGGTCGCAGGTTCAAGTCCCGCCATTGCTACCATTTCGTTATACTAGCTTTTGCTAGCATCACTTCAGGATGTAAAATTGAAACTGTGCGGGAATGGTGAAATTGGTAGACACGCCAGATTTAGGTTCTGGTGCCGTAAGGTGTGAGAGTTCAAGTCTCTCTTCCCGTACCATTATTTTAAACATCTGCGTTAGCGGGTGATGAAACAAGTTTTAGTTGGGGTATCGCCAAGCGGTAAGGCACCGGGTTTTGATCCCGGCATACCTAGGTTCGAATCCTAGTACCCCAGCCATCATTTCATGTTTCTCAGTTTTTGGGGTATCGCCAAGCGGTAAGGCACCGGGTTTTGATCCCGGCATACCTAGGTTCGAATCCTAGTACCCCAGCCATGGCAATGTAGCTCAGCTGGTTAGAGCACAGCACTCATAATGCTGGGGTCGCAGGTTCAAGTCCCGCCATTGCTACCATATTTAAATCCACGTAAATCAATTGGTTTATCTGGTAAAAATCCAGAGATGCTTGTATGAGTGAATCTGGTACATTTTGATGCGGGAATGGTGAAATTGGTAGACACGCCAGATTTAGGTTCTGGTGCCGCGAGGTGTGAGAGTTCAAGTCTCTCTTCCCGTACCATCAAAATGCAACCTTTACGGTTAAAACAAGTTAATTGGGGTATCGCCAAGCGGTAAGGCACCGGGTTTTGATCCCGGCATACCTAGGTTCGAATCCTAGTACCCCAGCCATAGTTAAAAAGCCCGTCCTTTGACGGGCTTTTTGCTTTCTGTCGTTTGTATATGCTTGTCGAATCATCCTCTGGTTACTTCGCTATTTTTCAATCTTCTTCTCCATTGTTAGTGTGTTATGGCATTGCTGAGTGTTTTGGCGATATGAGAATGACTAATGGCTAAGATGCGCTTAATTGGCTTAGATAGGTGTTTATAGAGATAAAAAAGCCACAGTGTTCAATAAACACTGTGGCTAACACCGATAAAAGTGAAATGCGACTAAAAAGCTCGCCGAGCGTTGAGTAGTGGTTATTGTACGGGTTTTACTTCTTTAACTGCTGTGGGAGCTGCGACTTCGTTCACCGCTTTTTCAAGCACCGTTTCCTGTGTAGCTTTTACATCGCCTGTGGCAACCGCTTTTAGGGGCGCAGCTGCTGGGATTTGTTCTTGCAGTTTTTCCGTGCCAGCTTCTATGGCCTTTTGCTGCAGTTTTTGCGGATCCGTATAGTCAGCCAGTTCTTTTGGCCAGCTTGGAACGAGTTTCTCTGCTTGATTGGTAAACTGCTCAGAGATAATTTTTGGCGAGCCACCCGTTAATAACATCACTGCCATTTGGTTGGTTTCTGAATTCCATACAAATCCGGCTTTTTCGGCCATTTCAGGCACTGGAGTATAAGTCGACACCATATAAAATAAGGGGCCTTCCTGTTGAATTTTGTCGGCAGTTTTTAACAGAGATACTGTGGTCTCATAGTTATCACCGAGTAGCGACTTCATACGATCTTTAATGAGAGGCTGTTCGAATAGCCCGACATCATTAGGATTTAATCCTACTAGGGGTTTTAGCAGTGCCCACATCAGTTGGCCTTGAGGCGACATTAACAACAGTGGAGCAACACAGGCGTTTAGCATTAATGCGAGCCAAATAATGTTAAGGCAACGCATTTTTTTGAGCAGAGTTGTACCCAAGATGATATTTCCTTTGGAAGTACCAGCAAGTCGCCGGCGGCGGATTGTAGCCGATTGTGATTCTGTAAACGAGAGGGGGAAGAGGGTAAATTTTAAGTGTGATTTTAAGTCCAAATGTTGCTTTTTATCTATATGAATTAATTGTAATTCTCCAAATGTTGCAAAGTCTCTTTATTCGAGAGTTTGTCTCCCTTCAAGCTATATCAGCGCTGCTTTTATCTAACGCTACCGTATTGAGTATGTAAAGATTGTAAACTTGGTGCTTTTTGATAATAAATATCATTTACTATCAGTCAATTAATTTTATTTCATACAAGCACTAAGTTCTGCAGTGTTTTGGCGATTTTAGGCAGCAATCCCTGAAATACCTTTTTTGAGAGTCAGTCGTTGAAATTTAAAGTCAGTAAATCATCTCTTTCCTACGCACGCATTATCCATGTCTACGTCTCAATGGCGTTGCTTTTGTTAATGCTATTTTTCGCGATTACGGGGATCACCTTAAATCACCCCAATTGGTTTTCGTCTGCGGATCAAGAGCCACTGCGCGAGCAGTTTGATATTCCCAGTTATTTAATTCCCGCTGCGTCGCAGGAGCCCGAGTGGCGTTTAGCTGCGGGGCATTGGCTTAAAAGTCAATGGGATATGGATATTACCACTGCCGATATCGATGAGGATGAAATCAGCCTAGTGAGTAAGGGGCCTGGTACCTATCGCACAGTCACCCTCGATCTGCTCGACGGCAAAGCCTATATCGAGACCTTAGATTATGGCGTTGTCGCAGTGCTAAATGATCTGCACAAGGGCCGTAATACTGGAAGTGTCTGGGCTTGGGTACTCGATCTTTGTGCGCTGTTGATTATTTTGTTCTCACTCACGGGTGCTTATTTACTGTTACCTCAAACCAAAAGACTAAAAAAATCGTTGTTTTATATGGTGATCGTCAGCTCTGGCTGCGCACTTGTTTATGTTTATTTTGTTCCATAGGGAGAGCCGATTGATGATGCGTCATCTTATTCGCACCACTGCTATCGGTGCGTTGTTTGTGAGTTCTGCGGTATTGGCCGCACCGAAAATGACCGTAGATTTAACCTTGCCAGAAATTACCGAGGGCCAGTATCACAGACCCTATGTGGCTGTATGGGTTGAGGATGCCAAGGGCCAAACCGTTAAAACCATAAGCCTATGGGTATGGGATGAAGGCCATAAATGGCTCAAGGATATTCGTCGTTGGTGGCGTAAAGCCGGACGTGAGGATATGAGCTTTGTCGATGGTATCGCCTCAGCAACACGTCCTGCTGGCCACTACAAAATTGATTGGGACTTAAAAGATGATGCAGGTAAACCTCTTGTTCCTGCCTCCTACACGGTGTTTATCGAAGTGGTGCGTGAGCATGGTGGCCGTGATTTGGTCAGACAAAACTTTGATTTATCGGCGGGGGATTTTACAGCCCAATTACCCGCCACCACTGAAACTGGCGTCATTGATATTCGCTTAAGCGGCATGACTCGCTAAGCCTAGTATTTAACGAAAAGGATGTGAAGATGAAATTACGTTTTGTTGCCTTAGTTAGCGCACTGTGCATCAGCCCATTTGCCAGCAGCCATGACCGCTGGATTCTACCTAGCCACTACAATGTGTCGGCAGAAAGTAATGAGGCAGTTTGGATTACTTCTGATGTTTCCGCTAGTAACCAAGTGTTTATGGTTGATAAGCCTGTTACGGCTAGCGATGTGAAAGTGTATTTACCCGATGGCAAGTCGAGTTCACCAAGTTCGAGCTACACTGGCGGCCGTAAATCAGTTTTTGATGTGCAGCTCTTACAAGACGGCACCTATAAGTTCGAGAAAGAAGTTACGCCTCGGTATTTTTCGGTTTACAAAGTCAAAGGAAAAGAAGAGGTAGTGCGTAGTCGTCTTGATAAAAAAGCGACCGCAGCTGTCATGCCAAAGGATGCCTATGATCTTAAAGGCTCATTAACCGTTGCTAGGGTTGAAACCTATGTGACTCGCAATAAACCAACCGATAAGGTACTGGCACCTAAAGGTGAATACTTAGAATTAGTACCTATCACGCATCCTGCTGATATTGTTGAGAATGAACCTGCAACACTGCAATTTGTTTATGATGGAAAGCCCGTTGAAGGCGTCAGCGTAGCCATTATGAAGGACGGTAGCCTATACCGTAACAAGCCAGAGGAAATTAGCTTAACCTCTGATAAAGAAGGTAAAGTGGCGATGACGTTACCTGCCGCTGGCCGTTATTTATTACATGCCTCTATCGAGCGCCCAAGTCCTGATAAATCCCTTGCCGATAAGACGGTAAGCGAAATCTTTTTGACCTTCGAAGCAGGGCTTGAATAAGCTAAGACTTTATTACTAAAGTGATTAATGCCCACAAACTTAGTTTGTGGGCATTTTTGTTTTTAGCTCTTGCCGTAATTAAGATCGCACTATCATTCTTTACTACTAGCATCTGGGCGCTAGCTTCAGTAAGCTGCAAGGGTGCACAGTTCTTGATGCATCCCACGCGCATAACGATTAGAATAGCGCAATTCCACCCTGATTTTACTGTGTTGACCTTAGCGTCGGCACGGGTTGCTTTTGTTTAAAGGAGACGAAAGAAGTTATGACTAAGGTTCCTATGACAGTTGTCGGTGCAGAACAGCTGCGTAAAGAGTTAGATATGCTCAAGTTTGAACGTCGCCCTAAAATCACTGAAGCGATTGCCTCAGCGAGAGAATTAGGCGATCTGAAGGAAAACGCTGAATACCACGCAGCCCGTGAAGAGCAAGGTATTTGTGAAGCGCGTATCCGTGATATTGAAGGCAAACTTTCTAACGCGCAGATCATCGATGTGACTAAGATGGTGAACAACGGTCGTATTATTTTTGGCGCGACTGTGACTATCTTAAATCTCGATACCGATGCTGAAGTTACCTACCGAATCGTAGGTGACGATGAAGCCAACATCAAAGAAAACCTGATTTCAGTCAACTCTCCGATCGCCCGAGGATTAGTGGGTAAAAATGAAGGGGATGAAGTGTCTATCACGACCCCCGGTGGTTTGACCGACTACGAAATTATTTCGGTGCAATATATCTAAGCTTTTATATCATCAGGTTATTTACCATTGAAAGCCGCTTTTAGCGGCTTTTTTATGTCTTTTTGATACTTAACACGTTGCGCAATAAGTCTCTTTGCAGTGCAAACTTAGAAAGATGGATAAAGTTTAATTTGCCTCTGAGTTGGCAGTTACTTAAGCTGCATGCTTGGAACTTTCTATGTTTTTAATAAAGCTATTCAAGAAAGCGTTGTTTTTCCTGTAAACATTTTTCACGTAAATTGCTGCGTGCACCATTTAGGATCTGAGTTTGATTAAGTTTTGGCGCCAAGGATTAATGTTACTCTGTGTGTCGATCATTTTGATCGCCCATTCGAGTGGCTATGCGCCGCGCAGCTTAACCGCTCAGCATTTTGCGCCTAAAACAGTAGTGACAACTGTGCTGACAGCCGATACGCCGTCAATCACAGCGCAAGAAAATACGACATCGCGCCATTCAACTGAACAATCGACTGCGGACGAGAGTCAAGCGGTTTGCATTGCCTCTGATAAGGTGCAAGCCTCCGATTGTTCCGAGCCTGAATTCGTTAGTCATTCTGACGATTTTAATTTTGCCCCGGTTAACTCCCAGCGCTTTATCAATCTTGTTCAGCATGATATGCGTGAAGTGAAGCCTGTTTACCAGTTGGCCTTTGAGTTTGAACCAGAGCCTGCGCCCGCATTAGGGGAAAATATTCGCCTCGATGCTCGCCCGGATTGGACCCTCTTAGCCGAATCTTCACCCGCGCGGATCTCCGGCTGGAAAGTCTCCAACCTCCAATATCGCTTTAGTCAGCAAGCCGCTTAATTCACCGCTCCCTGTTGCAAGTTAGCAAGGCTTATCCATAACGATACCGTTTGAGTTTGTCATCTGAACCATAGGTCGTTAAGGATGCCTTTGATTAACTTTGCATTTTGTCATCCGAAACCTGTACCCGATAACCTAGCCTCAAAGCCTGCGGAATGATAGCCGCTGATATGACTGAATTGCATTGGATTAAACGCATTCGGTTTAGACGGATTTGAATCGGTTATCACCACTGAGTTTGCTGCGTTTAGCGTACTCTTTGTTGAATTCGTGTTTACAGGTTTCACCGTACATACAGTGATTGTGCGCTCATGTTTGAAGGCGTTAATACGCCACTGATTACTATCCGAGCGTGCAAAACTATGCGAGTGATATCTATGGATAAAATTCAGAGTAAAAAGCTGCTAAATCATTATTCAGCTTGGAAATACGTTGTGCTAATTGTCACGATTATTGTGATGTTATTTAGCGCTTTACCGACTTGGTATGGTGAAGACGCCGCAGTGCAGGTGGGCGCTAAAGCAGGGCTTAACTTAACCCCTATTGAACTGCGGGATAAATTAAAAGCGCAGGGCGTTGAGGTGAAGCGTATCGAAGTTAAGCATGCCCAACATGGCAACGCCAATAGCTCAGAAGATGGGCAAACCCTTATTGTACTGAATGATGACAGCGAGCAAACCTTAGTGAAGACCTTAGTGTCATCCATGGTGAGTGAGCCGAAAGAACTCACGCTGGCATTGGTGAGTGCTGCGCCGAGTTGGCTGCAAAATATGGGTTTTGAACCGATTAAGCTCGGGCTTGATTTACGCGGCGGGGTGCAATTTTTGCTGGATGTGGATGTACAACCTGTCTACCAAGCCCAAGCAGATGCCCTAGTCGAATCCTTAAGACAATTTTTACGCGAACAACAAATCCGTGGCGCCAGTGTGCGTATTGACAACACGCGCGATGATGCCGGATTACAAATAGCGGTTGCATTAACGGATGCTTCAGCATCAGACAATAACGCCCGTGCTGCCATACGTCAGTTTATCCAGCAAAGCTATCCAACTTGGCAATTAACCAATGGGGATAATGGCTTAGTGGTCAAACTTGCTCAAGATGAGCAAATTAAGTTACGTAATTTAACGGTGCAGCAAAACCTGCAAATCATGCGTAGCCGTATTGAAGAGTTGGGGATCACTGAGGCTCTAGTGCAGCGTCAGGGTGAACACCGTATCCGCATCGAGCTGCCTGGTGTGCAAGACCCCGCCGCCGCGAAAAACGTGATTGGTGCGACCGCAAGCTTGGCCTTTTTTGAGGTTAAAGAATCGGGTTCAGTGAACGCGCAGGTGCTGAAGGACAAATCTGGCAATCCCGTTTATGTGGCACGCACGCCCGTATTAGGTGGCGATCATATTGTCGATGCCCGTGCCAATATTGGTGAAATGGGCATGGCCGAAGTGAACATTCACCTCGACCGTATTGGCGGGCAGAAGATGTCGGAGTTCTCCCGCGCCAATATCGGTAAGCCGATGGCAACATCCTATAGCGAATATAGCCGGGATGAGCAGGGCAAAGCTAAGCAAACACAACAGATCATTAGCGTCGCGACCATCCAATCCCAACTAGGTGATCGTTTCCGTATTACTGGTGCAGGGACTTATCAAGAAGCGCAACAATTAGCGCTGCTGCTGCGTGCAGGTTCAATGACGGCGCCTGTAACAATCGTTGAAGAACGCACGATTGGCCCAACACTTGGTGCTGAAAATATTGAAAACGGCTTTGCCGCACTCGGTTTAGGTATGGGGATTACCTTGCTGTTTATGGCGCTCTGGTATCGCCGCCTCGGTTGGGTGGCAAACGTGGCACTGATTTCTAATATGGTGATCCTGTTTGGCCTACTAGCGCTTATTCCTGGTGCAGTACTGACCTTACCTGGTATTGCAGGTCTAGTATTGACTGTCGGCATGGCGGTCGATACTAACGTGCTGATATTCGAACGGATAAAAGATAAGTTAAAGGAAGGACGAAGCTTTGCCCTTGCCATCGATACTGGTTTTGATAGTGCATTTTCAACCATTTTCGACGCCAACTTCACTACGATGATCACCGCAGTTGTGCTCTATTCCATCGGTAATGGTCCGATCCAAGGTTTTGCCTTGACCTTAGGCTTAGGTCTTCTGACCAGTATGTTTACCGGTATTTTTGCTTCAAGAGCCTTGATTAACCTTGTTTATGGGCGTGATGCGCGCCGTCATGTGAGGGTATAAAAATGAAGAATATTAATCTGACTAAATGGCGTTATATTTCGAGCGCTATCTCGATCTTTTTAATGCTGGCCTCACTTACTATCATCGGCGTGAAGGGTTTTAATTGGGGCTTAGATTTTACTGGCGGGGTGGTAACCGAAGTACAACTTGATAAAAGAATCACCACTAGCGAATTGCAGCCATTACTGAACGCGGCTTATCAGCAAGAAGTGACTGTGATATCTGCCAGTGAGCCTGGTCGCTGGGTATTGCGTTATGCCGACACTGCACAAAGCAATGTGGATATTGCGCAAACCTTAGCGCCACTGGGCGAAGTGCAAGTGCTAAATACCAGTATTGTCGGCCCGCAGGTGGGTAAAGAGCTGGCAGAGCAGGGGGGACTCGCGTTATTAGTCGCTATGTTAGCTATCCTAGGCTATTTGAGTTATCGCTTTGAATGGCGCCTCGCCTCTGGTGCGCTATTTGCGTTAGTACACGACGTCATTTTTGTACTCGCGTTTTTTGCGCTGACACAGATGGAATTTAATCTAACTGTGCTCGCGGCGGTGCTGGCTATCCTTGGCTACTCACTGAATGACTCAATCATTATTGCCGATCGTATTCGTGAGTTATTGATTGCAAAACCCAAACTTGCGATTCAGGAGATTAACAACCAAGCGATTGTCGCGACATTTTCGCGCACTATGGTGACCTCGGGGACCACTCTGATGACGGTTGGAGCACTATGGATAATGGGCGGTGGGCCGCTAGAAGGATTCTCAATAGCCATGTTTATCGGCATTTTGACCGGCACGTTCTCCTCGATATCAGTCGGGACCTCCTTGCCAGAGTTTCTCGGCTTAGCCCCTGAGCACTATCAAGTTAAACCCATTAGCGATACACCGTAGACGTTAAAACAAAACGGCCACTCATTTGAGTGGCCGTTTTGTTTAAGGCTGGAAAATTATTTCGCTCTTGGCAAAGCAATTTTCATTTCTGGTGATTGACGATAAATCACCAGAATATGACCAATAAGTTGCACTTTTGCAGATTGAGTTTCACGTACTATGGCATCAACGATGGCATTTTTTAGCTCTCTGTCGGCAGAGGCTACTTTCACTTTAATCAATTCATGATAAGCGAGTGCGCTTTCAATTTCAGCGAGTACACCTTCAGTCAATCCATTGGCACCAAGCAGCACCACTGGCTTTAAATTATGCGCCAGACCTTTTAAATGCTGTTTTTGTTTGGTTGTTAAGTTCATTTCTACCAACTTTTGCTGAGTTACTGTTGAAAAAACGCTATTCTACCCTTATATAGCCTTTGTGTAACTCTCAATTGTTGCGGATTTTAAATGTCAGGTAAAAAACGTACGGCCAGTTCCAATCGCTGGATGCTGGAACACTTTGATGATCATTATGTCAAACTAGCACAGAAACGGGGATTGCGTTCTCGCGCTGCGTTTAAGCTTGAAGAGCTTCAGCAAAAGGATCAATTGATCCGCCCAGGTATGACGGTTGTTGACTTAGGGGCCGCTCCAGGTGGCTGGTCACAGGTTGCTGTTAAGCTAGCTGGAGACAAAGGTAAAGTTATCGCCTGTGATATTTTACCTATGGATCCCATCGTCGGCGTGGATTTCTTGCAAGGGGACTTTCGTGAAGAGAAAGTGCTCGAAGCATTGCTAACTCGCGTCGGTGCGGATAAGGTTGACGTTGTATTGTCTGATATGGCGCCCAACATGAGTGGTTCAGATGGTGTCGATCAGCCGCGCGCCATGTATTTAGTCGAGTTGGCGTTAGATATGTGTCATCAAGTGTTGGCACCTAACGGCAGTTTTGCGGTCAAAGTCTTTCAGGGGGAGGGGTTTGACGAATATATGAAAGCGGTTAAAGAGGCATTCAAAGTCGTAAAAACACGTAAACCGGACTCGTCGCGGGCACGCTCCCGTGAGGTCTATCTTGTGGCGACAGGGTACAAGTTGTAGTACCCTAGCGTTAATCATCGCAAGACTTTATGAGGTCTAGTAATTTGAGTGACATGGCAAAAAATCTAATACTCTGGGTTGTCATCGCCGTTGTGCTGATGTCAGTGTTTCAGGGTTACTCCCCCTCTTCTTCGTCATCGCAGAAGATGGATTATTCTACTTTCCTAGACAATGTTCGTGATGGACAAGTCGCCAGCGTTGAAGTGAAAAGTGACCAACGTACTATCGAAGGTTCTAAGCGCACGGGCGAAAAATTCACGACCATCATGCCACTGTATGACCAAGATTTAATTAATGATCTTGACCGTAAAGGCATCACCATGAAAGGCCAAGAAGCCGAAGAATCGGGGTTCTTAACCCAGATCTTTATTTCTTGGTTCCCGATGTTGCTGCTGATTGGGGTATGGATTTTCTTTATGCGCCAGATGCAGGGCGGCGGTGGCAAAGGCGCTATGTCCTTTGGCAAGAGCAAAGCCAAGCTGATGAGCGAAGACCAAATCAAGACCACTTTTGCTGACGTTGCTGGCTGTGATGAAGCCAAAGAAGAAGTGAAAGAGCTGGTCGATTATCTGCGTGATCCAACCAAATTCCAAAAACTGGGTGGCCGTATTCCAACGGGCGTGCTCATGGTTGGCCCACCAGGTACAGGTAAAACCTTGCTTGCTAAAGCGATTGCTGGCGAGTCAAAGGTGCCTTTCTTTACCATTTCGGGTTCTGACTTCGTGGAAATGTTCGTCGGTGTTGGTGCATCTCGTGTGCGTGATATGTTCGAACAAGCGAAGAAATCAGCCCCTTGTATTATCTTCATCGACGAAATCGATGCCGTAGGTCGCCAACGTGGCGCAGGCTTAGGTGGTGGTCACGATGAGCGTGAGCAAACCCTTAACCAAATGCTGGTTGAGATGGACGGCTTCGAAGGTAACGAAGGGATTATCGTGATTGCGGCGACCAACCGTCCTGACGTATTGGACTCTGCGCTGCTGCGTCCAGGTCGTTTTGACCGTCAAGTGGTTGTTGGCTTGCCAGATGTTCGCGGTCGTGAGCAAATCCTTAAAGTGCATATGCGTAAAGTGCCACTTTCTGAAGATGTTAAAGCGAGTGTGATTGCCCGTGGTACGCCAGGTTTCTCCGGTGCCGATTTAGCCAACTTAGTTAACGAGGCTGCACTGTTTGCGGCGCGCGGTAACCGCCGTGTGGTCGGTATGGAAGAATTCGAGCGTGCAAAAGACAAGATCATGATGGGTGCTGAGCGCCGCTCTATGGTGATGTCGGAAGCCGAAAAAGAAATGACGGCATACCACGAAGCGGGCCACGCGATTGTGGGCTGTTTAGTGCCAGAGCATGACCCTGTGCACAAGGTCACCATTATTCCACGTGGTCGTGCACTCGGCGTGACCTTCTTCTTACCTGAGGCCGATGCGATTAGCCAAAGCCGTCGTAAGTTAGAAAGCCAGATTTCGGTTGCCTACGGTGGTCGTTTAGCCGAAGAGCTGATCTACGGTAGCGAAAAAGTGTCTACAGGTGCTTCGCAAGACATTAAATACGCCACATCGATTGCCCGTAATATGGTGACCCAATGGGGCTTCTCCGACAAGCTTGGTCCATTACTCTATGCCGAGGAAGAAGGTGAAGTGTTCTTAGGTCGTAGCATGGGTAAAGCCAAGGCGATGTCCGATGAGACTGCGACGCTTATCGATGCTGAAGTGAAGGCCTTTATCGACAAAAACTACGGCCGTGCCAAGCAAATTCTGCTGGATAACATCGATATTCTGCATTCGATGAAAGACGCGCTGATGAAGTATGAAACCATTGATTCACTGCAAATTGACGATTTGATGAACCGTCGTGAAGTGCGTCAGCCTGCTGATTGGCAAGCAGATGACAATGGTTCAAATGACAAAGGCAATGGCAAAGGTGAACCTGCGGTTAAAGTCGACGAAGTGGTTAAGTCAGCGCCTGTTGAGTCAGAGCTGAAAGATGCCGATGAGTCACCCGCTAAATAACGTTTGTTAATTGAAAGAGAACCCCGTTAAGGGGTTTTCTTGTTTTATCTTGCTAGAAAATTGACTGCGCTGTCATTCAATATAAATCAGTTACATGAGTGAACTGCGCAGAATACGGATGAAACGCGCTAGCAAGCTGTCCCAAATGGAGTCAATGCGTGTTTGAATTAATTGCTGGAACCAAACGCTTATCCTTAGCTTCGCCCGTAGTCATGGGCATTCTGAATGTTACTCCCGATTCTTTTTCCGACGGTGGAAAGTTTTCTTCTTTTGAACTGGCTTGCCAGCATGCCGATGAAATGGTTGCTCAAGGAGCGCTCATCATCGATATCGGTGGCGAGTCGACAAGGCCTGGGGCGGCCGATGTGAGTGTTGATGATGAACTCGCACGGGTGGTCCCTTTGGTAGAATATGTCGCGAAACACCATGATGTGTGGATTTCGGTTGATACCAGTAAACCAGAAGTGATGCGACAGGCGGTAAATGCTGGCGCGCACTTAATCAACGATGTTCGGGCGTTATTGGAGCCTGGGGCACTAGAGACTGCGGCGCAGTTGAATGTGCCCATTTGTTTGATGCACATGCAGGGCGCGCCGCGTACTATGCAATCGGCGCCCGAATATCACGACGTTGTTGCCGATGTCTTTAAATTCCTCAATGAGCGTATTCAAGCCTGTTTGGAGGCTGGGATCCCGCGGGAACGGTTGTTAATCGACCCAGGTTTTGGCTTTGGTAAAACCTTAGAACATAACTATGAACTGCTAGCAAAGTTAGAGCGTTTTGCGCAGTTTGAACTGCCGATATTGATAGGTTTATCCCGTAAGAGCATGATAGGAAACCTCCTTGCTAGGCCGACCTCTGAGCGCTTAGCTGGGAGCCTTGCTGGCGCCATGATAGCGGCCCAGAAAGGGGCACATATTATTCGTGTCCATGATGTCCCTGAAACTGTCGATATGCTGAAAGTGTTACAAGCGACACAGGCATATCTATAGAGGCTATTTTTGTTAAGTATTTCATTAATATTATGATCCCAATCGAAGGGACACATTGAAGTTTGTGGGGCGATATGAGCGAACGTAAATTTTTTGGAACCGATGGTATTCGTGGCAAGGTAGGTTCAGGCCAGATGACACCCGAGCTGGCATTAAAGTTGGGTTGGGCTGCTGGACGGGTGTTATCCCGTAGCGGCACTAAGAAAGTGATTATTGGTAAAGATACCCGTATCTCGGGGTATATGTTTGAATCAGCTTTAGAGGCTGGCCTTTCGGCAGCAGGTTTGAATGTGATGCTGATGGGGCCCATGCCAACGCCAGCGGTGGCTTATTTGACTCGTACTTTTCGCGCCGAAGCTGGTGTGGTAATTAGTGCTTCCCACAACCCTTACTATGATAACGGCATTAAGTTTTTCTCAACTGATGGCAGTAAGCTTGATGATAATCTTGAGCTTGAAATTGAAGCCGAATTAGAAAAGCCCTTAGAGTGTGTTGAATCACATCTGTTGGGCAAAGTGTCACGAATTGAAGATGCTCGCGGTCGTTACATCGAATACTGTAAAGGTAATTTCCCTGCAGATCACACATTAACAGGGTTAAAAATTGTCGTCGATTGTGCCCATGGTGCTACTTATCACATCGCACCAGCGGTATTTCGCGAGTTAGGCGCCGAAGTGATTGCCATTGGTGATAAACCAAACGGAGTCAATATCAATGACAAAGTCGGCGCAACGTCCATGGCGAAGATTTGCGAAACTGTTTTGGCCGAAAGTGCCGATTTAGGGATTGCGCTCGATGGCGATGGTGACCGAATTATGATGGTCAATAGCAAAGGTGAGGTGATCGATGGCGATCAAATTCTTTATATCCTTGCCTGTGATGCCAAGGCTCGTGGTGTGTTACGCGGAGGTGTGGTTGGGACGTTAATGTCTAACCTTGGCCTCGATTTAGCACTTCAGGCGTTGGATATTCCCTTTGCTCGCTCTAAAGTGGGCGACCGTTATGTGATGGAGTTACTCAAAGAACTCGATTGGCGTATCGGCGGTGAAAACTCGGGGCATATTCTTAACCTCGACCATGGCACGACCGGTGATGGTATTGTTGCTGGTATTTTGGTGCTGGCGGCCATGCGTCGTCAAAATGCAACCTTAGAGCAGTTAACTGCGCCAATGGAAATGTTGCCACAGGTGTTGGTGAATGTGCGTTTTGAAGGCGAACATGATCCATTAAGCTCTGATAAAGTTAAAGCTGCTCAAGCTCAGGTTGAATCACAACTGGGTGCTCGAGGTCGCGTATTGCTACGCAAATCTGGTACTGAACCGTTAATTCGCGTGATGGTCGAAGGTGATGATCACAATGCTGTGTTAGCGCACGCTAATTTGATTGCAGATGCGGTAAAATCGGCGAGCTAATCAAACCAATCTTTAGTCGAGTGCAGCTGATACCGATTAAAAATGAAGGTGTTAGCTGCATTAATGAGCAGGAATAGGGTTTGGCGTGTAAAAAGTAAGCACTCCAACCTAATATCTGAAAAATTTCGAATTTAGCTATTGTAACTTAATAAGTGGTTCGCTATTATTCACGCCGCTTTCAGAGGAGACAGTGATGGCACTCAGACGTCCTATGGTAGCTGGCAATTGGAAGATGAACGGCAGTGCGGCGCTAGCCCAAGAGTTGTTTAAGAAGTTTGCCTCAAAGCTCCAAAATGATTCAGCTGAAGTGGTTTTATGCCCGCCTTCTATCTATCTAGAAAGCGTAAGGCAACTGCTAGAAGCAAACAAGGAAGCGTTAGACGGTTCACTTGTTAGGATGGGCGCTCAAAATTTAAGTCAACATGACTTTGGCGCTTATACCGGAGAAGTTTCGGGTCAGATGCTTAAAGATTGCGGATGTCGATATGTGATTATCGGGCATTCAGAACGTCGCCGTATGTACGGAGAGACGAGTAATATCGTAGCGGAAAAATTTGCCGCTGCACAAAAGCACGGTTTAACCCCTATCTTATGTGTGGGTGAATCGGGTCCAGCACGTGAAGCAAGACGTACCTTCGAGGTAATTGCAGAAGAGTTGGACATAGTAATCCAGAAAAATGGCACTATGGCTTTTGATAACGCCATTATCGCTTACGAGCCATTATGGGCTGTAGGGACTGGTAAAAGTGCGACACCAGAGCAGGCACAAGAAGTACATGCGTTTATACGCAAGCGTCTCTCTGAAGTGTCTCCGTTTATCGGAGAAAATATCAGGATTTTGTACGGTGGCAGTGTGACACCGAGTAATGCAGCAGATTTATTTGCCCAACCTGATGTTGATGGTGGACTGATTGGCGGTGCCAGTTTAAACTCTACCGAGTTTTTAAGTCTGTGTACTATAGCGATGAGCGCATAATATGTATGAAGTTTTAGTGGTTGTTTACTTGTTGGTTGCATTAGGTTTAATTGGCCTAATCTTAATCCAGCAAGGTAAAGGAGCTGATATGGGTGCCTCTTTTGGCGCCGGTGCATCAGGTACCTTATTCGGTTCAAGCGGTTCAGGTAACTTCCTGACACGCACAACGGCGATTCTTGCCATTGCGTTTTTCACGTTAAGTTTGCTGATCGGCAACTTAAGTGCAAACCACGCAAAAAATGAAGATGCATGGAAAAATTTAGGTGCTGATGAACAGGTTACCCAGCCAGTTGATCAAGCAACCGAAAAGTCAGAAACCAAAATTCCTGACTAGTAAAAGGTGTCGCCGAGGTGGTGAAATTGGTAGACGCGCAGCCTTGAGGTGGCTGTGTCCTAACGGACGTGCGGGTTCAAGTCCCGCTCTCGGCACCATAATTAAACTAAGTAAGTCAAAACAAGAACTGACTTAGTTATTGCAAGCAAAGACGATAGTCAATATACTTGCACACAGTTGACGCGGGGTGGAGCAGCTTGGTAGCTCGTCGGGCTCATAACCCGAAGGTCGTCGGTTCAAATCCGGCCCCCGCAACCAGCTCCTAGTAATGAATGTTGTTTAATTCATTATGGTTTACAGGTTCTTGAAGCTAATAACCTCGTCATTACGGGGTTTTTTGTTGTCTGGGACTTTTAAATTTGTCGTATTGTTTACGGCGTTTTACTAGGGCTATTAAGCCCTTTTTTGTTTTTTCGGGGGTCAAATTTGGCAACATTAGAATCCAGACTGGCAGACATGCTCAAAGTGCCTGTGGAAGCACTCGGCTTCCAACTTTGGGGCATTGAATATGTTCAAGCGGGTAACCATTCAGTCCTGCGCGTGTTCATTGATGGTGAGAATGGCATCAATATCGAAGATTGTGCCAACGTAAGTCGCCAAGTCAGTGCTGTGCTCGATGTTGAAGACCCTATTTCTACTGAATATACCTTAGAGGTTTCTTCGCCTGGTGTAGATAGACCGCTGTTCACTGCTGAGCAATATGCGTCCTATATCGGCGAGGATGTCAAGCTTCAACTGACTATGCCTGTCGCGGGCAGTCGTAATTTAAAAGGCGCCATTACTCAGGTTGACGGTCAAATGCTGTCGGTGAAAGTAAATGGTAAAGAGCTGGTTGTCGCCTTGGATAATATCCGTAAAGGCAACATCATCGCAAAGTTTTGATGGTTTCAAGGTGAACGAGGCAAGACAAAATGAATAAAGAGATTCTGCTAGTCGCTGAAGCGGTTTCAAATGAAAAGGCCGTTCCACGCGAGAAGATTTTTGAAGCGCTGGAGACTGCTCTGGCTACCGCTACCAAGAAAAAATACGAAGGTGATATCGACGTCCGTGTTGCTATCGACCGTAAAACTGGCGCTTATGAAACTTTCCGCCGTTGGATGGTGATCGATGACAACGGTGTTGCGTTAGAAAATCCATACCGTGAGATTACGCTGGAAGCAGCACGTTTCGAAGATCCAGAGATTCAACCAGGTGAATTTATTGAAGACCAAATTGAATCAGTGGCGTTCGATCGCATTACTACCCAAACCGCTAAGCAAGTGATCGTACAAAAAGTACGTGAAGCTGAGCGTGCGCAAGTGGTTGAGCAGTTCCAAGACAAAGAAGGTGAGCTGATCACTGGTGTCGTTAAGAAAGCAACCCGCGAAAGTGTAGTTGTGGACTTAGGCAACAATGCTGATGGCGTATTATTCCGTGAAGACTTGATTTCACGCGAATCTTTCCGTCCTGGTGACCGTGTTCGTGCACTGCTTTACTCTGTTCGTCCTGAAGCGCGTGGTGCGCAGTTATTTTTAACTCGCACTAAGCCTGACATGCTGATTGAGCTGTTCCGTGTTGAAGTGCCGGAAATTGCCGATGAACTGATCGAAGTGATGGGCGCGGCGCGTGACCCAGGTGCTCGCGCTAAGATCGCAGTGAAATCGAACGATCGTCGTATCGACCCAATTGGTGCTTGCGTTGGTATGCGTGGGGCACGTGTGCAAGCGGTATCGAATGAACTCGGTGGTGAGCGTGTTGATATCGTATTGTGGGATGATAATCCAGCACAATATGTGATCAACGCCATGGCGCCAGCTGATGTGGCTTCTATCATCGTTGATGAAGACAACCACTCAATGGATATCGCTGTTGAAGCGGAAAGTTTAGCTCAGGCCATTGGTCGCAATGGTCAAAACGTGCGTTTAGCGACTCAGTTAACAGGCTGGGAACTGAACGTGATGACAGTGGAAGACATGAACAAGAAACACCAAGCCGAAAGCGCTAAGGTGAAGAGCTTATTCATGAAATCTCTGGATGTAGATGAAGATTTTGCACAAGTACTGGCTGATGAAGGTTTTACTTCGCTCGAAGAAGTGGCTTATGTACCTGTGTCAGAATTATTGGCAATTGATGGCTTTGATGAGGATCTCGTCGAAGCATTACGTGAACGTGCTAAGGCTGCGATCTCAACTCGAGCGCTCGCATCCGAAGAAGCACTAGATGGTGTGGAGCCAAGTGAAGAGTTATTAGCACTTGAAGGTGTTGAAAGACACTTAGCCTATGTTTTAGCGAGCAAAGGTATCGTGACTCTAGAAGACTTGGCTGAACAAGGCATTGATGATTTGATCGAAATTGAAGAATTGACAGAAGAAAAAGCAGGTGAGCTGATCATGGCTGCCCGCAACATCTGTTGGTTTGGCGAAGAAGCATAAGTCGATCAACAGGGGGATTTAACTGATGGCAGATACTACCGTAGAGAAATTGGCCACGGAAGTGGGTAAAAGTGTTGAACGTCTGATTGAGCAATTCTCTCAGGCCGGAATTAAGAAAGGCCACACTGATAATGTGTCTGAAGCTGAGAAGCAGCAGTTACTGGATTATCTGAAGAAGCAACATGGCGCCGATAATGCGCCGACTAAAATGACGCTGCAACGTAAAACCGTATCGACCCTGAGTGTGGCCGGTAATGGTGGTCAATCTAAAGACGTTAAAGTTGAAGTGCGTAAAACCCGTACTTTTGTTAAACGTGATGTGAGTGACGCAGTGCTTAAAGCGGAAGAAGAGGCTAAAGCCAAAGCAGAAGCCGAAGCGAAGGCCAAAGCAGAAGCTGAAGCGAAAGCGAAGGCAGAAGCCGAAGCTAAGGCTAAAGTGGAAGCAGAGGCGAAAGCGAAGGCAGAAGCTGAAGCGAAAGCAAAAGCGAAAGCCGCAGCGGAAGTGAAAGTAGCCAAAGATATGTCACCAGAAGCTGAAGCAGCTCGTTTGGAAGCTGAACGTTTAAAAGCAGTACAAGAAGCTGCGACTAAACGTAAACAAGACGAAGAAGCCGCCAAAGCGGCAGAAAAAGCGCGTCTGTTAGCAGAAGAAAACTCTAAGCGTTGGGCCGAAGAAGAGCGTCAACGTTTAGAAGCTGAGCGCTATAGCGATCACCATATCACTACCTCTAAAGTGGCTCGCGCAGCTGAAGATTCGTCTGATATGGATGAAGAAAAACGTGGCCGCCGTGCGCGTAACAAAAATACCGCCAAAACCAAACGTGGTGGTAAAGATGCTCGCGATGGTCGCGAAAAACACATGCGTAACCGCAGCACAGCGCCAGAATCAATGGCTCATGGCTTCAATAAGCCAGTAGCAGCCGTTAACCGTGATGTGCGTATCGGTGAAACAGTTACAGTGGCAGAACTTGCTCACTTAATGGCAGTTAAAGCGACTGAAATCATCAAGCAAATGATGAAGATGGGCTCAATGGTTACGATCAACCAAGTGTTAGATCAAGAAACTGCCCAATTAGTTGCTGAAGAAATGGGCCACAAAGTGGTACTTATTCGTGAAAACGAATTAGAGCAACAAGTACTTTCTGAGCGTGACGAAGAAGGTGGCGTGAAGCTTGAGCCTCGTGCACCTGTTGTAACCATTATGGGTCACGTTGACCACGGTAAAACATCGCTCCTTGACTATATCCGCCGCGCGAAAGTGGCAGCGGGTGAGGCCGGTGGTATTACTCAGCATATTGGTGCATACCATGTTGAGACCGAAAACGGCATGATCACTTTCTTAGATACCCCTGGTCACGCTGCGTTTACCGCAATGCGTGCTCGTGGTGCTAAGGCGACGGATATCGTTGTACTCGTTGTGGCTGCCGATGACGGTGTTATGCCGCAAACCATTGAAGCGATTCAACATGCTAAAGCGGGTAACGTGCCATTAATTGTTGCAGTTAACAAGATGGACAAGCCAGAAGCCGATATCGACCGCGTGAAGAGCGAATTGTCTCAGCACGGCGTGATGTCTGAAGAATGGGGCGGAGACAACATGTTTGCCTTCGTATCTGCTAAGACGGGTGAAGGCGTTGATGATTTGCTTGAGGGTATCTTACTCCAAGCTGAAGTACTTGAACTCAAAGCTGTTCGTGATGGTATGGCTGCTGGTGTGGTTATTGAGTCTCAACTGGATAAAGGTCGCGGCCCTGTAGCAACGATTCTGGTTCAAGAAGGTACACTGCGCCAAGGTGACATCGTTCTATGTGGTTTAGAGTACGGTAAAATCCGTGCGATGAAAGACGAGAACGGTCGTTCAATCACTGAAGCTGGCCCATCAATCCCTGTTGAGATTTTAGGTCTGTCAGGTGTGCCATCAGCCGGTGATGAAGCAACCGTTGTGCGTGACGAGCGTAAAGCCCGTGAAGTCGCGCTGTACCGTCAAGGCAAGTTCCGTGATGTGAAATTAGCGCGTCAGCAGAAGTCTAAGCTGGAAAACATGTTCGCGAACATGACCGAAGGCGAAGTGAAAGAACTGAACATCGTTCTGAAGGCAGACGTTCAAGGTTCACTCGAAGCGATTACCGACTCCTTAATGGGTCTGTCTACCGACGAAGTGAAAGTAAACATCATCGCTCGTGGTGTAGGTGCTCTGACCGAAACCGACGCGACTTTAGCTGCGGCTTCTAACGCGATTATGGTTGGCTTTAACGTGCGTGCCGATGCGCAAGCGCGTAAGACTATCGAAAACGAAAGTGTTGACTTACGTTACTACAGCGTTATCTATAATCTGATTGATGAAGTGAAAGCGGCGATGACAGGTATGCTGTCACCTGAATTCAAACAACAGATTATCGGTCTGGCTGAAGTTCGTGACGTGTTCAAATCACCAAAACTGGGCGCAATCGCTGGTTGTATGGTGACTGAAGGCACCATCAAGCGTAGCGCACCAATTCGCGTTCTGCGTGATAACGTGGTGATCTTCGAAGGTGAACTCGAATCATTACGTCGCTTTAAAGATGACGTTAATGAAGTTCGCAATGGCATGGAATGTGGTATCGGTGTTAAGAACTACAACGATGTCCGCGTGGGTGACCAAATCGAAGTATTTGAAACCGTCGAAGTGGCACGTACACTGTAACGATAAAGAGGGCGGCATTAGCCGCCCTTTCAATTTAATGACATTAGCTATTATGGTAACTCTATTATGGCAAAAGAATTCAGTCGTACACGTCGTATAGGCCAGCAGTTACAGCAAGAGCTGGCTGTTGTCCTACAACGCGACATGAAAGATCCCCGTATTGGTTTTGTGACCGTCAATGACGTTGATGTTTCTCGCGATTTAAGTTACGCCAAAGTCTTTGTCACCTTCTTTGAAGAAGACAAAGAAGTTGTGCAAGAAAAGCTGAACGCGCTGATTGCTGCCGCTCCTTATATTCGTACCTTAGTGGCAGGCCGCATGAAATTGCGCGTGATGCCAGAAATTCGCTTTGTTTACGACAGCTCATTGGTTGAAGGTATGCGTATGTCTAATCTCGTCAGCCAAGTCATCAACAGCGATAAAGCCAAACAACAACAGTTTGGTAGCGCTGAAGATGATGTTGTTGATAATGACATTGACGAGAGCGATGACACCGAAGGTAAAGCGTAATGGCAAGACGTTCAAAGGGCCGCTTTATCGACGGTATTGTATTGTTGGACAAGGCCACAGGCATGAGCTCCAACTTTGCATTGCAACGAGTAAAGCGCTTTTTTAATGCCAACAAAGCGGGGCATACGGGGGCGCTCGATCCACTGGCGACGGGCATGCTGCCAATCTGTTTAGGTGAAGCGACTAAGTTTTCCCAGCATTTGCTCGATTCGGATAAGCGTTATCTGGTCACGGCAAAACTGGGGCAACGTACCGATACCAGCGACTCAGACGGCGAAGTCGTACAAACACGCCCGCTCGAGTTTACACAGGCGCAGTTAATGTCCGCCTTAGCGCATTTCCGTGGTGATACTTTGCAAGTGCCATCCATGTATTCAGCGCTCAAATATCAAGGTCAACCCTTGTATAAGTATGCCCGAGAGGGGATTGAAGTGCCGCGTGAGGCGCGTCCAATCACTGTCTTTGAACTGAACTTCATCGGTCTAGAAGGCGATGAGCTAACCTTAGACATTCATTGCTCTAAGGGCACTTATATTCGCACTATTATTGACGATTTAGGCGAAATGCTCGGTTGTGGCGCCCATGTGATCATGCTGCGCCGTACTCAAGTTGCACATTATCCCTACGATAAAATGGTTACTCTTGAGCAGCTAGAAGCCTTAGTCGCTAAAGCACAGGAACAACAACTTGATCCAAGCAGTTTGTTGGATTCGTTACTGTTACCTATGGATACGGCGGTTGCCGATTTTCCTGAGGTCAATGTCCCTGATGCGAGTGCAGCTTACTTAATGCAAGGTCAAGCGGTGCGAGTCGCGAACTTAGAAGCAAATAAGCTGGTACGGATTACCTTAGGGACTGCACGTCGTTTTGTTGGTATCGGTGAGATGAATGATGATGGCTTACTGGCCCCGAAGCGTTTAGTCGTTATTCACGACGAACCTAAAGCATCTTAATGGATTTGCTCGGATATTATTCCACCGCTTTTATTGCGCACGCCAAAGATTATGGGTAGAATAGCGCGCCCTCTGGCTGAGTTAGTGATCGGCTAGGGATTCACATTTTATATTTGGAGAGACACATGTCACTAAGTACTGAAGCGAAAGCAAAAATCCTGGCTGAATTTGGCCGTGGCGCAAACGACACTGGTTCAACTGAAGTTCAAGTTGCGCTGTTAACTGCTCAAATCAACCATTTGCAAGATCACTTCAAAGAGCACATTCACGATCACCACTCACGTCGTGGTCTGTTACGTATGGTTAGCGCTCGTCGTAAGTTATTAGCTTACCTGAAGCGTACCGAAGCTACACGTTACAATGAGCTGATCCAAAAGTTAGGTTTACGTCGTTAATCTCTCGTCGATTAACGTAAAAAAGGAGGCTTAGCCTCCTTTTTTATTGCCTAAAATTCAGTATGTTGAACTATATCCTCAGTACATTAGGCACCACGTAATCCATCAATATTACTAATGGTTGCAGTTTGACTGGCAATATATAGCGTCTCAAACTCAGCCTGTGGTAAAGGTTGGCTAAAGTAAAAGCCTTGACCTATCTGGCACTCATTACTCTTAAGCCAATCGAGTTGCAGCTCGTTCTCAATCCCTTCAGCCACAATAGTTAGGTTTAATTGCTTACCTAACATCAAGATTGTTGATGCAATTGCACTATCCTTGGGAAGATCGGAAACAAAGCAGCGGTCAATTTTCATAGTGGTGATTGGCAGATGGCGTAAGTAAGAGAGGGAGGAATAACCAGTACCAAAATCATCTACCGCGATACCAAATCCTGCCGATTTAAGTTGCTCTAATTTGTTGATAGCAAGTTCTATATCATTCATTAATGAGGTTTCAGTAATCTCTATTTCTAATAACTCTGGTTGAATTTGGTATCGTAGCGCCATTTGTTTGATATCAGAGACTAAGCTTGCGTCGGCAAATTGTTGTGAGGCGACGTTAATTGCGATAGGAATGGCATAGTTATATTTCTTCTGCCACTCCCGCAGTACTCGGCAACTCTGCTCTATCACCCAACGACCGATAGGAATAATAATGCCGGTTTCTTCTGCCACCGGAATAAAGGACATGGGACTAATTAAGCGGCCATCTTTTTGCCAACGAATTAAGGCTTCACATCCGGTAATTTTACCTGTTTGCAGATCAAGCTTAGGCTGGAAGTAGAGCAGAAATTCATTATTTTTCAATGCATCATGTAGTGATGCCTCTGTCCTAAGTCTAACCGCAGCTCGTTCTGTCATTTGCTGTTTGAAGAAAGCCCATTGATTAGAACCTGCTGCTTTTGCACTGTACATCGCAATATCGGCATGGCGGATAAGATCTTCGGCGCTATTTCCATCCTCAGGGTAGATAGATATTCCGATAGAAGCCGCAGGGTGAATCGCGTGTTCATTCAATTGGATGGGGACATTAAGTTGCACTAAGAGTTTATCGACAAAGTCAGCAGCTTGGTCAGGAGAGTGAACTGAGTCGGCTAAAATAACGAATTCATCACCGCCTAGGCGAGATACTGTGCCTTTATCACCCACTACACGTTCGAGGATGCGAGCGATACGGGCGAGGAATTGATCGCCAAGGGCGTGTCCTAGGGAGTCATTAATATTTTTAAAGCGATCTAGGTCGATAAACATCAGGGCAAAGCTACGTTTGTGTACTCTAGAGCGTTGGATTGTGACGGCAATTGTTTCGAGCAGTAAAGTACGATTAGGCAATCCGGTGAGTGGATCTCGTGTTGCCATTTTTCGAAGTTTTGACTGAGTTTGACTAAATTGAATTAAGATCTGATTAAATTTCGACGTTACCAGTCCCAATTCATCATCCTTATGGGCATTGGACATGGGCAAGAGGTTTTCGTCGGGCGAATCGGGTGCGATTTTATCGATTGCTTCACTTATCCGGGCTATCGGCTGGGTTAAGAAGCGGTGGAAGACGACAGATAATACCAAGGTGAGCAAAAGTGCACGGGCTAAGGTTGCAAAAAAACTAAACCTGAGTTGGCTAAAGAGGGTATTAGTCAGTTCCTGTGTGTCATAGAAAATAGTCAATGTGCCAATAAGCTGTTGTTTTTGTGTGCCTTCGAAATAGAAGGGACGATACAATGGGCGTGAAATTTCTTTAAGATCATCAAACAGTTTATTACTGAGGCTTATAAAAGTTTGTGAGCTGGTTTTCTGATTATTACTCACTGACACAAACATGGAGCCATCATCGAGTTCGATGACTGCTGAGCCGACATGCTCAACTTTTATTGCACCTTCTAAGGTTTGTCTTGCGAGATTATCATCCAGTGCCCAAACGGCGTTAGCAGAAGGTTGTTCTACCGAATCGAGTAATTCCTGTTGAGTGGTCGTGAGTTGATGTTTGGTGGATACCACCACAAGGGCAATTTCAACAATAAAAATAGCGATAGCAAAAAATAACGCAGTAAAAACGACGAGGTTAGTCTGTTTCCAAGTTAGGGATTTAAAACGACCCGTCATTCAGATCTTCCTTTTAATTGTTATTTTTCACCAGAGGGGATTGCCTATATCACTGTAGAGCATAACTCTTTGTTGATTTAACCACTTTAGTGAAAAGATAGCAGTTTGTCATCATTATCTGCTCTTTATCTATGGTTCATAATTGCAGTATACTTACGCGCGTAATTCAAGGTCATTAATTAAGGAATGGGTCACGTGAATCCAATTGTAAAGAGTTTTGAGTATGGTCAACATACAGTCACCCTGGAAACAGGCGTTATAGCGCGTCAAGCTGATGCAGCCGTGTTAGCGAGTATGGGTGACACGACAGTGTTAGTCACTGTTGTAGGTAAAAAAGAAGCTGAAGCAGGCCGTGACTTCTTTCCTCTGACTGTTAACTATCAAGAAAAGAGCTACGCAGCGGGTAAAATTCCTGGTGGTTTCTTTAAGCGTGAAGGCCGTCCTTCAGAAGATGAGACATTAATCGCTCGCCTGATCGACCGTCCAATTCGTCCTCTTTTCCCCAATGGTTTCACCAACGAAGTTCAAGTTATCATCACTGTGGTATCTGTCGATCCACAAATCGAGCCAGATATTATTTCGATGATCGGTACTTCGGCGGCGCTTGCCATTTCGGGTATTCCATTCAGCGGTCCATTAGGTGCGGCGCGTGTGGGTTACATCAATGGCGAATACGTACTGAACCCAACAGTGACTCAGTTAGAAAGCAGCCAACTAAACTTGGTTGTTGCAGGTACTGAGAGCGCGGTATTGATGGTTGAGTCAGAAGCTCAAGCCTTACCAGAAGAAGTGATGTTAGGCTCAGTAGTTTATGGTCACGACCAACAACAAGTGGTTATCAAAGCGATTGCTGAATTCAAAGCAGAAGCCGGTAAACCTGCTTGGAATTGGACTGCTCCAGTGCAAGATGAAACGCTGGTTGCTCAAATTAAAGCGCTTGCTGAAGCGGGTTTAGGCGATGCGTATAAAATCCAAGTAAAGCAAGATCGTTATGCTCAAGTTGCTGTTGTTAAAGCTGCAACGAAAGAAGCGTTATTAGCAAGCAATCCTAACATTGATTTACGTGAAGTTGATGGTCTGCTCGGTAGCTTAGAGAAGAAAGTGGTTCGTGGTCGCATCATCCGTGGTGAGCCGCGTATCGATGGTCGTGAGCCAGATATGATTCGCGCATTAAGCGTATTGGCAGGCGTATTACCACGTACCCACGGTAGTGCACTGTTTACCCGTGGCGAAACCCAAGCGCTGGTGACTTGTACTTTAGGTACTGAGCGTGACGCACAGAAGATTGATAGCATTATGGGCGAGCGCACTAGCCGCTTCATGCTGCACTACAACTTCCCTCCTTATTCTGTTGGTGAGACAGGTATGGTGGGTTCACCTAAGCGTCGTGAAATCGGCCACGGCAAGTTAGCATGGCGCGGTATCAACGCAGTAATGCCATCTGCTGAAGAGTTCCCATACAGTGTGCGTGTGGTTTCTGAAATCACTGAATCTAACGGTTCAAGCTCTATGGCATCAGTCTGTGGTACGTCTCTTGCGCTGATGGATGCGGGTGTACCTATCAAGACTTCTGTAGCGGGTATCGCTATGGGTCTAGTGAAAGAAGGCGATGACTTTGTGGTTCTGTCTGACATCTTAGGTGATGAAGACCACTTAGGTGATATGGACTTCAAAGTAGCCGGTACCCGTGACGGTGTGACTGCACTGCAGATGGATATCAAGATCGAAGGTATTACCAAAGAAATCATGGAAATTGCACTGCAACAAGCCTATGGCGCACGTGTACATATCCTAAACGTGATGGATCAAGCGATTGGTTCGCACCGTGATGATATCTCTGACCATGCTCCACGTATCACAACTATCAAGATCAACCCAGAGAAGATCCGTGATGTTATCGGTAAAGGCGGCGCGGTAATTCGTGCACTGACCGAAGAAACCGGCACGACTATCGAGCTTGAAGATGACGGTACAGTAAGAATTGCTTCTTCTAATGGTGAAGCCACCAAAGAAGCTATCCGTCGTATCGAAGAAATCACTTCAGAAGTTGAAGTGGGTCGTATCTACAACGGTAAAGTTATCCGTATCGTTGACTTCGGTGCCTTCGTTAACATTCTGCCTGGTAAAGATGGTTTAGTGCACATTTCGCAAATCAGCGATGAGCGTGTTGCTAATGTCTCTGACCACCTTGAACTGAACCAAGAAGTCACCGTTAAAGTGATGGAAGTGGATCGTCAAGGCCGTGTAAGACTGTCAATCAAAGAAGCACAGACTAAAGAGCCAGCTGCTGAATAATGGTCTAAACAGACATTATCGGTGTCAGTTTCGACGTGACGTGACTAAAAGGAGATCAATTGATCTCCTTTTTGTTTGTTTGGGTTTAATAAAGTTGTGTTTAATGCTATTCCTCAATAGCAGTCCAGTTGTGGGATTGCTATCATGAACATTCTTCTGCGTGAGTTGGGAATCTAAAAAGGTAGAAATGGATGAGTCTTAAAATTAGAACCGCTGTTGTTGCTGTGCTGGCGGGTGCCAGCTTGATGTTGGCTGGATGTGCGACCACTCAATCCCCCTTAGACAACCAAAATGACGTTGAAGGTAAATTGGTTATCGCCCCAGTGATGACTGATTATAAAGTCGAGGTGACCCTTGCTAAGCTCAATGAGATTTTATCAGCTGTTGAATTGACCAACGAGCAGCGCGCTCGTTTCCATTACGATCGTGGGGTAATTTACGACAGCGTGGGCTTGCGTTTAATGGCGCGCATTGATTTTATGCAAGCGCTAAAATTGCAACCAGACTTAGCCGATGCCTATAATTTCCTTGGTATTTATTATACCCAAGAGGGGGAATACGATAGTGCCTATGAGGCGTTTGATGGCGTATTAGAGTTATCGCCAAACTATGATTATGCCTACTTGAATCGTGGTATCGCGCTTTATTATGGTGACCGTAATGATCTTGCCTTAAAAGATATGCAATCCTTCTATGCTGCCGATAATAAAGATGGTTACCGAGCATTATGGTTGTATTTGATCCAATCAAAGGATAATACCGTTGAGGCTAAACGCCAGCTACAGGAACACCGTAAGGGGCTTGAAGCGGATGCATGGTCAACCGTGATTGTTGATTATTATTTGGGCGTTAAGAGTCGTGAACAGGTATTTGCCGATGCCAAGTTAGGCCTCACTCATCCTAAAGAATATGCTGAACGTTTATGTGAAGCTTATTTCTATCTTGCCAAAATGGCCATTGCCAATAAGCAATATCAAGAGGCTGCAAATTATTTCCGCCTCGCCCTTGCGACTAATATTTATGACTTTGTTGAGCATAGATATGCGCGAATTGAGCTGGCAAAGGTCAAAGGGTTGCTCGAAGGCACAAAATAAGTCTTATCGCCCGAGGCTCATCTTGGGCTTTGCCTAGCCAAGCACGCACTGAGGCGCTATAATTTGCGCCTTTTTTAGCGATACGAGTGCATAGGTTAAATGTCAGACAATAAAGTAGAGGTCGATAAACGTCGCACCTTCGCGATTATATCGCACCCCGACGCGGGTAAAACCACCATTACCGAAAAAGTGCTGTTATTCGGAAACGCGCTGCAAAAAGCGGGTACCGTTAAGGGCAAAAAGTCGGGTCAGCACGCTAAGTCTGACTGGATGGAAATGGAAAAAGACCGTGGTATTTCGATTACAACGTCTGTCATGCAGTTTCCCTATGGTGGCGCGCTCGTTAACCTACTCGACACCCCTGGCCACGAAGACTTCTCGGAAGATACTTACCGCACCTTAACGGCGGTCGACTCTTGCTTGATGGTTATCGACTCGGCAAAGGGTGTTGAAGATCGTACCATCAAATTGATGGAAGTGACCCGTCTGCGCGATACACCCATCGTGACCTTTATGAACAAACTCGACCGTGATATTCGCGATCCTATCGAACTGATGGATGAGGTCGAGAACGTACTTAATATCGCCTGTGCGCCTATTACTTGGCCTATTGGTAGCGGTAAAGAATTTAAGGGTGTTTACCATATTCTGCGCGATGAAGTGGTGCTATACCAAAGCGGTTTGGGACACACGATTCAAGAGCGCCGTGTGATTGAAGGTATCGATAACCCTGATCTGGATAAAGCGATTGGTAGCTATGCCGCTGATCTGCGTGATGAAATGGAACTGGTTCGCGGAGCATCAAACGAGTTTGATCATCAAGCCTTCCTAAAGGGTGAGCTTACACCAGTGTTCTTCGGTACCGCATTAGGTAACTTCGGTGTTGACCATATCCTCGATGGTATTGTGGAATGGGCGCCTAAACCGCTACCTCGTGAAAGCGATGTGCGGATGATCATGCCTGACGAAGAAAAATTCACCGGTTTTGTGTTTAAAATTCAAGCAAACATGGATCCTAAGCACCGTGACCGCGTTGCCTTTATGCGTGTTTGCTCTGGTCGCTATGAGCAAGGCATGAAGATGCACCATGTGCGGATCGGCAAAGATGTTAACGTCAGCGATGCGTTGACCTTTATGGCGGGCGACCGTGAGCGCGCTGAAGTTGCGTATCCTGGTGATATTATTGGTTTACATAACCACGGAACCATTCGTATCGGCGATACGTTCACTCAAGGTGAAAAGTTCCGCTTTACCGGTGTACCTAACTTTGCGCCCGAAATGTTCCGCCGTATTCGTCTGCGCGATCCGCTCAAGCAAAAACAATTACTTAAGGGCTTAGTTCAGCTATCTGAAGAAGGGGCTGTGCAGGTGTTTCGTCCCTTAGATACCAATGACTTGATCGTGGGTGCCGTGGGTGTACTCCAGTTTGAAGTGGTTGTTGGCCGCTTAAAGAGCGAGTACAACGTTGAGGCGATTTACGAAGGTATTAGCGTTTCAACTGCGCGCTGGGTTTATTGTAAAGATGAGCGTAAGCTAGAAGAGTTCCGCCGCAAGTGTAGCCAAAACTTGGCGCTCGACGGTGGTGATAACTTAACTTACATTGCGCCAACTATGGTTAACTTAAATCTTTCAATGGAAAGATACCCTGATATCGAGTTCGCTAAAACGCGCGAGCACTAACAGGTAAGTAGCTCTAGGGTTAAAGGCGGTGATTCACCGCCTTTTTTGTATCTAAAATTTGTGAGGTGACTGATGATAAGTTGGATAACTCGCGCGTGGCAGGCTTATATCCGTTGGTGCGACAAGATGGGACTCACGCCCGAGAATCGCCGTTGTTGCATGCCAAGATTAGAAGATCCGCCACTAATTCGAACTAAAGCTGATTGTCAAATAAAAGCGCAATCATCGAATGGAGACACAAAAACGGAGTGACAGATTGATGATGCTAGATACTCACGCGCACCTCGATTTTGTCGAGTTTGATAGTGACCGCGATCAAGTCATACAGCGTATGCATCATGCGGGCATCGATAATCTGATTATCCCAGGGGTCTCACCACAACACTGGACTAAACAATTGGCCATTGCTGAGCAATACCAGTGTTATTTTGCCTTAGGGATCCATCCTTGGTTTTGCCCGGAAGATGTTGATAAGGCCATCACAGAATTAACATTACAGGTTGCTCAGTTACGAGAATGTCCCCGTTTTGTTGCCATTGGTGAGTGTGGGTTAGACAAACTTTATGCTGACAATTGGAGCAACCAGTTAGCATTTTTTGACGCTCAGTTGGCGCTTGCTTATGAGCAGAATTTGCCCGTTATCGTCCATGCGGTAAAGGCACATCAAGAGGTGCTATTCCATTTAAAGCGCCATAAACTCCCAAAAGCGGGCGTAATACACGCCTTTTCTGGCAGTCCTGATATTGCACTCGAATACACTAAGCTAGGTTTTAAACTAGGCATTGGTGGTTTAGTGATGAATCCGAATGCGAAAAAACTGCTCAAAACTGTCAGTGAATTACCCTTAGAAAGTTTCCTACTTGAGACTGATTCTCCAGCCATGACTCCGCTAAATGTTACAGAAAAACGCAATCAACCCGCTAATGCTGTACTTTTTATAGACAAAATTGCAACTTTGCAAAAAAAATCTAGTGTTCTAATATCAGAACACTTGGTGTCGAATGCAATGCAACTGTTTGACCTTTAGTTGTTTTTGGTTAAACAGGTGTATGTCGCAATAGCATTTTGCTCTAAGCGATTGAAATTAAACTCCAAAATTTTGATCAAAACGACGATTTTCGACTTTCTCTCGGGTATAATCTGACTCGGAAATAGGTTGATTAACAACATAATTAAAAAGTGTTAACAATAGGGTGATGGTTAATGAATATATTGATGAGCTTAGTAGGGGTGGTCGTCCTACTTGCGATAGGTTTCCTCCTATCGAATAACAAAAAAGCAATTAACTTGCGTACTGTGGGTGGGGCATTAGCCATCCAAGCTGCCTTCGGTGGTTTTGTACTGTACGTTCCTGTCGGTAAAGATATCCTGAAAGGTGTATCTGACGCCGTATCTAGCGTTATCGGTTATGCACAAAACGGTATCGGTTTCCTGTTCGGTGATTTAGCTAACTTCAAACTTGGCTTTATCTTCGCGGTAAACGTGTTGCCAGTTATTGTGTTCTTCTCTTCTCTAATCGCCGTTCTGTACTATTTAGGCGTAATGCAGTGGATCATCCGTATCATCGGTGGTGGTCTGCAAAAAGCATTAGGCACAAGCCGTACTGAATCTATGTCTGCGACTGCTAACATCTTCGTTGGTCAAACTGAAGCGCCGTTAGTTGTTCGTCCATTCATTCCTACTATGACTCAATCAGAACTGTTTGCGATCATGGTGGGTGGTTTAGCTTCTATCGCAGGTTCAGTATTGGCTGGTTACGCGCAAATGGGCGTGCCTATTGAGTACTTAGTTGCTGCGTCATTCATGGCGGCACCAGGTGGTCTATTAATGGCTAAACTGATGCACCCAGAAACTGAAGTTGCTAAAAACGACATGGATGAATTACCAGAAGATCCTGATAAGCCAGCTAACGTATTAGACGCTGCTGCTGCGGGTGCTTCATCTGGTATGCATTTAGCGCTGAACGTAGGTGCAATGCTGTTAGCCTTCGTTGGCTTGATCGCTATGATCAACGGCATCATCGGTGGTGTAGGTGGTTGGTTTGGTGTTGAAGGTTTAACACTGGAACTGATCCTTGGCTATGTGTTCATGCCTTTAGCATTCCTTATCGGTGTGCCTTGGAATGAAGCATTAGTTGCTGGTTCTTTCATTGGTCAAAAGATCATTGTTAACGAATTCGTAGCTTACCTGAACTTTGCTCCATACTTAAAAGACATCGCTGATGGCGGTATGGTTGTGGCTGAAACTGGTTTAGCTATGACCGACAGAACCAAAGCGATTGTTTCGTTTGCACTGTGTGGTTTTGCGAACTTGTCTTCTATCGCGATTCTGTTGGGTGGTTTAGGTGCTATGGCTCCTAACCGTCGTCACGATTTAGCTAAAATGGGTATTCGTGCGGTTATCGCAGGCTCGTTAGCTAACTTAATGAGTGCAACAATTGCGGGTCTGTTCTTAGCTATCTAAGCACAGAAACGTTGGGGAGAGATTCCCCACTAACTAGGTCCTGACCATGCAGGGCAGGACCTAAGTTAATTCAACCATTTTCCAGTAGTGATTCCTGTAGTGAATAGTTTCTCCGATTGTATAGGTCAGATTACAACTAAACTTTAGCTGTGATGCTGTCTTACGGTCGTGACGTACGGTTAAGTTAATTAGTCGTAAACAATAAGTCGCGACTTTGTTCACAATTAAGAATTTTGTGTTCGTGATTTTACGCAAGATTATTGAGATTTTTTTTAATCGAGGTAAAATGCGAGCGCCACAAAAAGAACGCTACCCTAGACGGTAGCAACCAAAATAATGGGGTTGATGATGAAAAACGTTAAAACTTTAGCTTTAGCCGCTACAGCAGTAGCAGCAATCTCTGGCAACGCATTTGCTGCAGACCGTACTGACCTTCACGGTTCTGACTACAAGTGGATGCAGTTCAACGCTATGTACTCTATCGGCGAAAAGCCTGATAACCCAGCTACTGGCGACCAACACAACTACTTAGAAATGGAGTTCGGCGGCCGTTCTGGTGTATTCGATCTCTATGGTTATGTTGACGTATTCAACTTAGCAAACCAATCAAGCAGCAACGGTGACAAGAACCCAGGTTCTGGCACTAGCAAACTGTTCATGAAATTTGCTCCACGTGTTTCTATCGATGCATTAACGGGTAAAGATTTATCTTTCGGCCCAGTACAAGAAGTTTACTTCTCTACTCTGTTCAACTGGGATGGTCTGAACGGTGAAGGCGTTAACTCTACTTTCTGGGGTGTTGGTGCTGACGTAAACGTGCCTTGGTTAGGCAAAACAGGTATGAACCTGTACGGTTTCTACGACATGAACGCTAAAGAGTGGAACGGTTACCAATTCTCTGCTAACTGGTTCAAGCCTTTCTACTTTTTCGACAACAAGAGCTTCCTGTCATTCCAAGGTTATATCGATTACCAATTTGGTGCTGACGAAGACAAGACTGCTTTCGTACCAAAAACCTCTAACGGTGGTAACATCTTCTTCGGTCTATACTGGCACTCAGATCGTTACGCTCTGGGCTATGGCCTGAAAGGCTTCAAAGACGTTTACCTGTTAGAAGACGGTGCTGGTGCACTGGCTCTAGAATCAACAGGTTGGTCACACTACCTGTCTGCTACTTACAAGTTTTAATTTCTTGTAAGAGCCGTTGGAGCCGCGATGGCGGCTCCATCTTTTATGTGTCATGAATCTTTATCTAAACCCATTTATAATTTGAGCAGTGCGTTTATATAAAGGTTTGTGTTTTTCTCGCGCTAAAACGGATTTTTCGCGGAAAAGTAGGAACAAGACATTATTCGTATCCTCTCTTCCGGTCTTCAAGGATTCAAGTCGTGATCACTTATAGTCAATTTAAGTGTCAGGATGCCTAGTGATGTATAGGCAAGATTGAATACCTAATAAATATGTAATTTGCCCTACACAAGTTACTCGGCATCGCCTGAAGGCCCGGCCATATAAAAATAATCAAAATAATGCCACCTCTAAGCGTTGCTTATAAGCGACTGATTTCTGTTTATTTGTTTTTTCTTTTGGAGAGCTATTATGACTGATTTAAAAAAAGCAGCACAACGCGCCATCGAACTTATGGATTTAACCACCTTAAATGATGACGATACCGATCAGAAGGTGATCGACCTGTGTCACAAAGCGGTAACGCCAGCGGGTAATACTGCTGCCATCTGTATCTATCCTCGCTTCATTCCTATCGCACGTAAGACCCTCGATGAATTGGGCGCCGAAGACATTCAAATCGCGACAGTAACCAACTTCCCACACGGTAACGACGATATCGCAATTGCGGTATTAGAAACCCGTGCAGCGGTTGCCTATGGCGCCGATGAAGTGGACGTGGTATTTCCATACCGCGCGCTGATGGAAGGCAACGAAACAGTCGGCTATGAGTTAGTCAAAGCCTGTAAAGAAGCCTGTGGCGAAGTATTGTTGAAAGTAATTATTGAATCGGGTGTATTAGCCGATCCTGCACTTATTCGCCGCGCCTCTGAACTGTCTATCGATGCCGGAGCTGATTTTATTAAGACTTCTACCGGTAAAGTGCCAGTCAACGCGACCCTTGAAGCGGCTGAAATCATGCTGACCGTGATCAATGAGAAGAACACCAAAGTAGGCTTTAAGCCTGCTGGCGGCGTACGTGATGCTGCTCAAGCAGCAGAGTTTTTAGGTGTGGCTGAGCGTATTCTCGGTGCGGATTGGGTTTCTCCACGTACCTTTAGATTTGGTGCTTCAAGCTTACTCAACAGCTTGTTACACACATTAGAATTAGCCGATGCGCCTAAGCCGACTCAAGGCTATTAATCGAACATTGCATCTCGATTAATACCAAAATCGTATATCGAAACTAATTAAGTGTGACCTAAATCTAGTTGGAAACATCAAAACTTCGATAGCATGCAATTGTAATATTGCTACAGTTTTGATGTTTCATTGCAAAGCTAAATAACGGATATGTTGTATTAGTATTTAGCTTGGAGGCAGTATCATGTTTCTAGCTCAAGAAATTATACGTAAGAAACGCAATGGGTTAGCCTTAAGTGCCGAAGAGATCCAGTTCTTCGTTAAGGGCATAACCACTAATGCAGTGTCGGAAGGTCAGATCGCCGCATTAGGCATGGCTGTGTATTTTAATGACATGAATATGGATGAAAGAATCGCTTTGACTACGGCAATGCGCGATTCTGGCACTGTACTCAATTGGCAATCACTTGGTCTTAATGGCCCAGTCATCGATAAACACAGCACGGGTGGTGTCGGTGATGTGATTAGTCTTATGCTCGGCCCTATGGCCGCTGCCTGCGGTGGTTATGTGCCGATGATTTCGGGTCGCGGACTCGGACATACAGGCGGTACGCTCGATAAGTTCGACGCTATTCCCGGTTATCAAACCGAACCTTCGAGTGAATTGTTCCGCAAAGTGGTTAAAGACGTTGGTGTGGCGATTATTGGCCAAACTGGCGATCTGGTCCCCGCCGATAAACGTTTCTACTCCATCCGTGACAACACTGCGACCGTCGAATCCATCTCCCTCATTACCGCCTCTATTCTCTCTAAGAAATTAGCTTGTAGTCTCGATGCATTGGCGATGGACGTTAAAGTCGGTAGCGGCGCATTTATGCCAACTTACGAAGCCTCTGAAGAGCTTGCTCGCAGCATTGCGGCGGTAGCCAATGGCGCAGGTACTAAAACGACGGCCTTACTCACCGACATGAACCAAGTATTAGCCTCATGTGCGGGTAATGCGGTTGAAGTGAAAGAAGCCATCGACTTCTTAACCGGTGCTTACCGTAATCCTCGTCTGTACGCTGTGACTATGGGTCTTTGCGCCGAGATGTTACTCCTTGGTGGCCTCGCGACCGATGAAGCGGATGCCCGTGCCAAGTTAAACCGTGTACTCGATAATGGCCGTGCTGCCGAGATCTTTGGCAAGATGGTTTCAGGCCTCGGTGGCCCCGTCGATTTTGTCGAAAACTACAGTAAGTACTTACCGCAATCGCAAATTATTCGCCCTGTCTTTGCGGATACCCACGGTTATGCCTACAGCATGGATACCCGCGAACTCGGTTTAGCCGTGGTTACCTTAGGTGGTGGTCGTCGCAAACCTGGTGATGCACTCGACTACAGTGTTGGTTTGACGCAAGTCTGTGCCCTTGGCGATAAAATTGATGCTTCTACGCCGATTGCTGTGATCCACGCGCAATCTGAAGAAGCCTTTGCGCAGGCAGAAGAAGCGGTGAAAAAAGCGATTCATATCGATGAAGTCGCTCCAGAAAAAACACCTGAGATCTATGCTTATATTCGAGCTTCGGATCTTTAAGGAAGAATTATGAAACGTACAGTTATAATGATGTTGGATTCCTTTGGCGTGGGCGCTGCTGGTGACGCCGCCAAGTTTGGGGATCTAGGTTCTGACACATTTGGCCATATCGCCAAAGCTTGCGCCGAAGGTAAAGCGGATACTGGTCGTAAAGGCCCATTAGCTCTGCCAAACTTGGCTCGTTTAGGGTTAGCCCATGCCGCGATGGAGAGTACTGGGGCGTTTGCACCAGGCTTTGCGGACAATGTTGAGCTGATTGGTGCCTATGGCCACGCTCAGGAATTAAGTTCGGGTAAAGATACCCCGAGCGGTCACTGGGAAATGGCGGGAGTACCCGTATTATTCGAATGGGGCTATTTTAGCGAGCACCAAAACTCATTCCCTAAAGAGCTGACCGATAAGATTTTGGCCCGTGCGGGACTCGATGGCTTTTTAGGTAACTGCCATGCTTCTGGTACTACTATTCTGGAAGAATTAGGCGAAGAGCACATGCGTTCTGGCAAGCCGATTTTTTACACCTCAGCGGATTCGGTATTCCAGATTGCCTGTCATGAAGGCACATTTGGTTTAGAGAACTTATATCGTCTTTGTGAAATCGCCCGTGAAGAGTTAGAGCCTTATAACATTGGCCGCGTGATTGCGCGTCCATTCGATGGCACTGGCCCAAGCGACTTTGCTCGTACTGGTAACCGTAAGGATTACTCCCTCGAGCCGCCAGCGAAGACAGTATTAGATAAGTTAAAAGCCGCCGGAGGTGAAGTGGTGAGTGTGGGCAAGATTGCCGATATTTACGCTTACTGTGGCATCACCAAAAAGGTCAAGGCAAACGGTTTAGAAGCACTATTTGATGCGACGTTAGCAGAAGTGGAATCAGCGGGTGAAAATACTATTGTATTCACTAACTTTGTTGATTTTGACTCCCACTATGGTCACCGCCGTGATGTAGCAGGTTATGCGAAAGGGCTGGAGTATTTCGACTCGCGTTTACCTGAAATGCTCGCGCTGCTGGATGAGGACGATCTGTTAATCCTCACCGCTGACCATGGTTGCGACCCAACGTGGCAAGGTACTGACCATACCCGTGAATATGTGCCTGTATTGGCCTATGGCGCAGGGCTGAAAGCTGGTTCACTCGGTCGCCGTAACAGCTTCGCCGATATCGGCCAATCTATCGCGAGCTACTTCAAGCTTGAGCCGATGGAGTACGGTGAGTCGTTTATCTAAGTAAACGCGCAAAATCTCGATTTGGCGGCCAGCATTGGGCCGCCAGTAAACAAAGACTTAAGTCTTAATAAAATAAACAGGGGTTATTTCGATGGCAACACCACACATTAATGCTGTAGAGGGCGCATTCGCTGAGACAGTTCTGTTTCCAGGCGATCCATTACGTGCAAAATATATCGCTGAAACATTCTTAGAAAATGTTGAGCAAGTGACTGACGTTCGAAACATGCTAGGTTTTACTGGTACTTACAAAGGTAAACGTATTTCTGTTATGGGTTCAGGCATGGGTATTCCTTCATGCTCAATCTATGCAACCGAATTAATTAAAGACTACGGCGTTAAGAACCTGATCCGCGTGGGTACTTGTGGCGCGATCAGCACTGACGTTAAAGTGCGCGATGTGATCATCGGCATGGGTGCTTGTACCGATTCGCAAGTTAACCGTTTACGTTTCAAAGGCCAAGATTTCGCAGCTATCGCGAACTACGAGCTGATGAATGCCGTGATCGAGTCTGCCAAAGTTAAAGGTACTAAGATCCGTGTTGGTAACGTTTTCTCTGCCGATCTGTTCTACACTCCTGATCCACAAATGTTTGACGTGATGGAAAAAATGGGCGTGTTAGGCGTAGAGATGGAAGCCGCTGGTTTATACGGTGTTGCCCATGAATTCGGTGCCCGTGCATTGTGTGTGGTAACGGTATCTGACCATATCCGTACTGGCGAAAAAACCACTTCTGAAGAGCGTCAAACCACGTTCAACGATATGATCGTGATGACATTAGACGCTGCAATTACGCTGTAATGTGTCGCTAATGCAGTCATAAGACAAGGGTTCGCATTGCGAACCCTTTTTATTACCCTGTCGTCTTTTAGATTAGCCTGCTAAACCGTCCTGCCAAATGTTCGATGGATAAAATCCTGTAATGCGGCGCAGACCAAAGAAGCCTCAGTTTGGCCTGAGACACTTCAGTTAACCCGTTGAGTCTGTGTCTAAATCGCTCGGTTGAACAGGGACTTTCTCAGCGGAGGATTTCGAGGTATTGGTCTTCACGCGGCGGACCGATTTAACCTTAGGTTTATTCGGGGTGAATACTGAGGTTTGTGGCTCTGTGGCCGACGCAACAGTTTGCGTCGACTGCGTTTTAGACTGATGCATAGTGTTGGATGATGAATCATCCTTTGCTCCTATCTCAGGTGCTGTTTCTGGTTTCAACTCAGTTTTCAGATCAGACACTTGCTCTGGCATTTGCTCAGACTCAGTTTTTGTTTCTGTAATGGCTTTGGCCTTCTTCACTTTAGGCTGAATACTGGCTTGATTACTGTTTTCATCCGGCACTTTAGCGTTTTCTGTGATTTTTCCTAAAGGCAAAGTATCTGTAGTTTGTTTATTTTCTTCGGTTTCTTTATTTTCTGTCGGCTTTTGAGCGGCCTCTGTATCACTCGCGATGACTTCATCCAACTGCTCATCTTGATGGCCCGCAGGCTTCGATTCCTCAGCCGCTTCAGGGGTTTTTATGGCTTTATTCTTTTTAGGGTTTTTACGCAATTTGGCGCGGGTGCGGCGACGGTCAAAATCGGCGCGTTTAAAAGATAAAGCGCGGGATAACAACATGCCTATTAGGCCAGCAACCAGCAGCATTATTTGTTGCTGCTCCATATTCAGGTTATGCGCTTCTTTGATTTCATTAAAAAATAGTTTGGTATCGAGCCTAACCTCGACATAACCTAAATTCTTGCCATCCTGAGTCACGGGTTCAACATAGGGCGGATATTTGCTCAGTAGCAGACTCATTTCTTCTGATTCGGGATCTAAGGCATCTTTAGTCAGGCTTTGAGCAAAGGCTAAGCGTATTCCTTGATCGCTAAATATTGCAGCCGACATCACCTTAGGATCTTCAACTAGGGCGCTGGCGAGCCACTGGAGTTGCTCATCATTTTGTAATTGTAGGGCGGGCGCCGCGCTATAGGCCGTTTGCTGCACTAGTAATCTGGCCATCTTTTGCGTTTGGGACTTTAGAAGCAGCTGACCTTGTAGTAGGCTTGTTTGCCACAATTGCACTAAGCCGACCATCAAGGTCAAGGCGATGGCGATTTGGAGCAGTCTACTGATTTTATGGCTTTTCTTTAGCCCTTTAAGATATAACACTTTGACCCTTAATAATGAGAGCGCTTGCCTAATCATAATTGATTCTGCGTGAGCCCGATAGTTGGAGAACACGAGTCCTATGGAAAGCTTGAACCAAAATCCGCTGTTTGTATGGTTAGCAGCTAACCCTTTACCTCGTTTTGAATATCAGGGGCTCAGTTTCGAGGCTTATCAGGAATCGTCTACGCGGTCATCCCAAAGCAGATTTGCTATGCGTCTGATTTACGAAGATTTAAGTCTTGAGGACTCTCTTGCGACTTGGATTGTTTCTCTGGCTGAAAGTCTCAAATTAACCACGCTCTCCATCGCACCTATTCGTCGTCAAGTGGCACTGCATTGCGTCGAATTAGCGCTTCCTGTAGAGCCCAGTGCTGAATTGTTAGCAACCTGTCCATCTCAGGTCGAGTTACATTTAATTCACGGCCCATTACCTAAACTGAGCGAGCCCGGTTTACTGGTGATGGACATGGATTCTACCGCGATCCAAATTGAATGTATCGATGAACTTGCCGCGATGGCTGGGGTCGGCGAGCAAGTGGCGGCGATCACTGAGCGCGCGATGCAGGGCGAGTTGGATTTTGAGCAGAGTCTGCGCCAAAGGGTTGCCCAGCTTCAGGGCGCCGATGCCAAGATTATTCAAACCTTGTGTGATACTTTGCCATTGATGCCGGGTCTTGAGGCCATGTTGACCGAGCTTAAGTCGCACCATTGGCGCCTCGTTGTGGCTTCAGGAGGCTTCACGCCGTTTGTTGGTCACTTAAAACAGCTGCTGAATTTAGATGCGGCCTTTGCCAATGAATTAGTCATAACGGACGGTAAGCTGGCGGGAGCCGTCACCGGAAAAGTCGTCGATGCCCAGTTTAAGGCCGATGTGGTTAACCGTTGTAGCCAAGAATGGCAAATCCCAGTGGGGCAACGTGTGGCGATAGGTGATGGTGCTAACGATATTCCTATGGTGCAGGCGGCTGACTTTGGGATTGCCTTCCATGCCAAACCCAAACTTGCCGCCGCAGCAGATGCTCGGATCCGTAGTTTGGACCTTAGAGTATTGCCTTATCTGTTGCAGTTTTAATAAGTGACTCAGTCGACTATGTGGTGACATTAGAGTAATGACTCTTGTTTTTTGAGGCTTAACTGGTAGTTTAGTGTTCATTAATGGACTACCAGTGACTGACTTTGACTTCAACTCCAGATGAGCATTCTGCTCAAACACTTTCACAAACCTCCCTCTATCTTCCTTATCGGGATGGACAGTTACACCTGCGCCAGTTGTTGCCTATTACTGCTGATTTTTCTAAACCGCCGATCCTGATGTTGCATGGCGCTATGTCAAATGGCCGAGTTTTTTACAGCCAGAGCGGTCGTGGTTTGGGATGTTTTCTTGCTAAGGCGGGTTTTGTGGTTTATGTGCTCGATACCGCTGGACGAGGATTAAGTTTACCAAAAATCAGTCGAGATTTTACCTTAGGACAAGGTGAGGTGATCCGTGAGCAATTGCCATTAGTACAGCAGTCTATTTTGAATATTCATAATCAGGCCTGTCAGGAACAGGGGAAAATATCCCCCTCACGTGTGCATTGGTGCGCCCATTCCTGGGGCGGAGTGTTGATGGCGAGCGCCTTAGCGCGTTACCCTGAACTGCAGCAAAGTGTGCGTTCACTACTCACCTTCGGCAGTAAACGCACTATTTGCGTCAAATCTTTCAAAAAATGGTTGATGGTCGATGTGTTTTGGAATCGCCTTGCCCCAAGTTTAGCGGTTGGGCAGGGATATCTCGCCGCCGATAAACTGCGTGTCGGTATGGATAACGAGAGCCGGGCGTCATTGAATCAAAGTATCGATTGGGTGCGAGGTGAGTGGCGCGATCACGATGACGGTTTTGATTATGCCAAGGCGGCGAAGGTAGCCAACTGGCCCGTCGCTTGGTTTATAGCGGGGCAAAACGATACTGTGCTTGGGCATCCTGAAGATGTCGCCGATATGGTCTCTGAGTGTGGCTTTCGCCAAGTGAAATTCACTTTGCTCTCAAAGGCGAATGGCTTTAAACACGACTATGGCCATGCGGATATGCTGACTCATCTGGATGCGATGAGTGACCATTTTCCGCTGATCCGCGATTGGTATTTAGGCTTTGAACTCGCGGTATTAAAAGACGAGGAATAAGTTAGGCCTGTTTATGTAACACTGGGTATCTTAATTCCACTTCTTGGGTGATATCCAGCAATTCACCTACACCGATAATGCGCCAGAGCTGATCTTCAAGTTGTTTTGCCCTGTGATTTGCATGGATATTGATATATTCCAATTCGCGGCGCAAATACCCCATATCCGGTTTTTCGGTGGCACCTCGATAAATTCGCAGTGCCATAAAGCGTCCAGCCAATTTACTTTGGGTGATAAATGCGACTTTAGCTTGAGCATCACCGACTTCAATCGAGGGTATACATTTTAAATGGAATCGGCCGCGGGACTGACGCGTCAGTTGAATAAAAACTTCAATAAAATCCATATCCTGCTGGGGTTTCATTTGGCGGATGGGGTCGAGAATATCCCGTTTAAAAAAGCCATCCTTGAGCAGCGGAGCGAGGTTATATTGCAACGTATCTGAAGAACCTGCGGCAAAAATATCACTAATTTCATCATGTTCAGTACTGACGCCTAAGCAAGCAACTTGTGCTGATTTAGTCGTTTTTTCAACAAAGTAGGGCACAGAATGGAGTTCGCGTAATAGGATATTTTTAAGTCCATCAGCAAGCTCGTTTGCTTCACTATTATTTTCAGTGAGTTGTTCTAGCTTTTCTTTATTGTGGGCGATTAATTTGTTTAAAAACTCGACACCGACATGGGGCGTATGGCCCATGACAGCGGCTAAATGTAATGTGACGCCATTCTTACGGGTTCGAACTAAGCGGTAGGGTAAATTCTCGAGTTGAGTTTTGCCGGCAATGGTTTGCAGTTTAGGTAAACTGATCATTAAGGGTTTATTGGTTACAAACGTCGTGGGATTGTCGAGCGTGAGCTGCATGCCACGACCTGAGATATCTAAGGTGATTCCTGTTGCTTTTAGGCCACCCTGCGAGACATTGACTAAGGTTTTAAAGGCGAAGCGTGCTTCCTGCCGCCGCTCACTAAATTGCATTGCAATCGGTTTGATTTGGTGGGTGCTGAGCCGTTGCTGGCCGAAAGCTTTTAGGGCATTGGCATTGCTATCATCCTGCCAAGCTTTATAGGTCGCTCTTTCATCCTCGTTGGTCAGATCGATAAGTTGCAGCATATGGCTGAACTGGGCTAATTGTTGCTCCACCAGCGGGCTGTATTTAGCATCATCTCCCGGCAAGGTCGCACGGCGATAGCCTTTAGCATGGTAAATTTTATCAGGAACCAGTTTAAAAATACGCCAGCTTGGTTTGGTTGAAGCAAAACCTAAAAACAATGATACCAAGCCTTTAGCTTTTAATTCGGCTAAGGTCGCCGAATAAAAATACAAGCAGCCTTGGGCGTTGTAGGTAAACGTAAAAAATAACCCGTAGTCAGGATTTTCGGGATAGCTAAGTAGCGCAGAAAGCCGTGCTGATGTCAGCATTGCTGGTAACTGGCTGATATCGTTCTCATCTTGAAAATAATGCACTATCTGCTGATTATCTCGACTCAGCAGCATATGGCTAATTGATTGGGTTTGTTGATTCAAAAATAACGGTAAATGTGGCAAATGCGGCAGATAATGACGCTCGAATCCAAGGCCGGATGCGGTTACTAATACGTCATTAACATCGAGTTTATAACGGAGTTTATAGCCTCGAATCAAATTGCCCAGCATTTCGCCTAGCGCATCAGTGCCACCAATACGCTTCAATCTTAACCAAATAAATTCACCATTAGTTTGGCTATCAACAATGTGGTAATCGACTCCAAGTTGTAGATCGGGGTAATAATATTCTTCACTTAGCTCGAGAAGCTTTACCTTTAGCGGTTTATCGAGGTCAAAAGGATGATTTGCCGCCGCGCGAATGCGCGCACCACCAATGGATAAATCAACGGTGATCCCCGGCATTTCAGGTCTGCCTGGTTGGGAAACGGCAATGCGGATACTGTAATTCATTCGCTCTTCAGTGCGATTAAAATAACTGCCGAGCACAACGCCTGGCACCATAAAGGGTTCGAGTTCGGCGGTATCGCTTTGTTGTGTCACCTGGCGTAATTTTTGTCGCCGAAGTTGATGGGCGGCGATGACGTATTCATATACGCCTAAAGTGTATTTGTTACGGTATAAGGACATGGCCTCTTGCAGGCTATGTTTAGCTGGCTCGTCGAGAAAATGGCGCTGCTGACCCAGCATGACTTCACTACAGGGCAACTCTGACTTATCCCTAAGGTCAATAATCCGCGTGCAGGGCGAGGCTAAACGATTCAACTCCATTTTTAATAAAAAACGGGTGGAATTGTTTTCATCGACAGTCAGCTGCTGGAAAATCTCCTGGAAGTTAGGTTCCATGAGCAGCGGCTTGAGTTGTTCTATGAGTGCACTATGGTTATCTAAACTCATGTAGTGGTCTTTTCTAATGCTGATTTTTTGCGTGCTGTGTTAGTCTAATGTCGGCAGTATTCACAGTTACTTAAATTGATTTTATACAGATTTTAATAAGTTATGGCAAAGAATAAAACCGCGTACGTGTGCAATGAGTGTGGACAGGATTTTCCCCGTTGGCAAGGGCAATGCAGTGCTTGTCACGAGTGGAATACGATAACTGAAGTGCGCTTAGGTGCTGCCTCGCCCGGACGGGGGACTCAGTTTGCCGGTTACGCTGGTGCAGGCAGTAGCGAAGTCAAAACCTTAGACCAAATTGATCTCAATGCTTTGCCACGTATAGTGAGCCACTTTGGTGAACTCGACCGGGTACTTGGAGGCGGCATTGTGCCTGGATCGGCGATTTTGATTGGCGGCCATCCCGGAGCTGGTAAGAGTACTTTGCTGCTTCAGACCCTATGCCATTTAGCCGAGAAAATGCCCGCGCTTTATGTTACTGGGGAAGAATCGCTCCAACAGGTGGCGATGCGGGCCCATCGTCTTGGCTTGCCAACCAATAAACTGAGGATGTTATCCGAAACCAGTGTGGAGTTGATCTGCGAAGTCGCCCTGAAAGAATCACCAAAAGTCATCGTTGTCGACTCTATTCAAGTTATGCATATGAGCGATGTAGCGTCGAGTCCCGGCAGCGTGTCGCAGGTACGTGAATCAGCCTCCTATCTAACCCGTTTCGCGAAGCAAAATGGCATTGCTGTTATTATGGTGGGTCATGTCACCAAAGATGGCAGCCTCGCCGGGCCAAAAGTGCTCGAGCACTGTATCGATTGCTCGGTGATGTTTGAAGGGGATAGCGACAGCCGTTATCGTACTTTGCGCTCCCACAAGAACCGCTTCGGGGCGATCAACGAGCTGGGCGTATTTGCCATGACGGAACGTGGCTTGAAGGAAGTGGCTAACCCATCCGCAATTTTCCTCTCCCGCGGCGAGGAAGAATCCTCGGGCTCCTTGGTCATGGTGGTGTGGGAAGGTACGCGCCCGTTACTGGTTGAACTGCAAGTGCTGGTGGATAATTCTGCCATGTCCAATCCGCGCCGCGTGGCAGTGGGGATGGATGCAAACCGTTTGGCCATGTTGCTTGCGGTGATGCATCGCCACGGTGGCTTGCAAATGTCAGATCAGGACGTGTTTGTGAACGTGGTCGGCGGGGTTAAAGTAACCGAAACCAGTGCCGACTTAACCCTGCTACTGGCTATGGTATCGAGTTTTCGTGGCGATATTTTACCGAGTGATTTAGTGGTGTTTGGTGAAGTGGGCTTATCTGGCGAAATTCGACCTGTGCCAAATGGGCAAGAACGTTTAGTCGAAGCCGCTAAGCATGGTTTTAAACGAGCGATAGTGCCTCGAGCGAACGTGCCGAAAAAACCGCCAGTGGGAATGGAAGTGGTGGGCGTTTCCAAACTATCAGAAGCCCTTGAAGCAATCTAATCTAAAAAACAAACAGTGCCTTAGGCGCTGTTTGTTTTTACTCGGGAGTCAAGCCCGTACCCAATCACTATCCGTGCAATCACTATCCGTGGTGTTTAATCGGCGGAATGATGTTTTTCGACAAAGAGCGCCAATTCACGGTTCAGAATTGAGGCATCGCCTAAGTTAAGCTCAACGATGCGTTTGAGGTGGCTGATGCTGTCGACATCGATAATGTTACATTTAAGCCCAAGTTGGTGATTACGTTGATGCACCAACTCAGTTTCCATTTGCAGCTCAATATCTGAGCCCTGCAGAGTAAAGTTAAGGATGATCGGCTCATCTGAATGGCTAAATCCTGCGGGTTCTTCCACTAAAGCGCCATTTAGGCTGAGATCCAATATTGAGGTTTGCCATTGCTTTTCGCCTTGGTGTATTGACGCACTTGCGGCAAAGAGGATCCGTGAAAAATGTCGTCTTTCATCAATCACTAATTCTTTATCTTTCATAGTTTGTTAGCGCCCACACCAATCAATATGCCTAAGCATATGTCATATTGAGGAGAGTGTAAAAGCTCGGCAGATTTTTGTGCAATAAAGTAATGTAGATCGCATATTTTACCTTTCCTTCATATGCAAATATGAAAAAGTATGAATAATTCAGTTAAGCAAAATAAGAGAAGTTGAACATGGCCTATAGTGTGCTCGTTGTCGATGATGAAGCAGTTATTCGTGCGCGATTGAAGGGATACTTTGAAAAGGAAGGTTATCGTGTGATTGAGGCTGCCGATGGCGAGCAAATGTGGTACGAGTTTAATCGTCAACATATCGATTTAATTATGTTAGATATTAACCTGCCTGGGGTCGATGGCTTAAGTTTAACCCGCGAGTTACGCAGCCGCTCCCATGTGGGGATTATCTTAGTCTCTGGCCGTGATGAATCGATTGATAAAATCGTTGGCCTGGAGATGGGCGCCGATGATTATGTGACTAAGCCCTTCGAACTGCGGGAACTATTGGTGAGGGTAAAAAATCTGCTTTGGCGGATTTCTTTGGTAAAACAAGCCGAACAGGCGCTGGTGCAGGAATTATCACAGCCCGATGATTTGATAAGTTTTGAAGGCTATCAGCTTGAATTAAATAGTCGTAAGCTGCGGCAAGGGGAGGAGCTTATCAAGCTCACTAAGGCCGAATTTGAGTTATTAACCGCCTTTGCTTTGCATCCGCAGCAGGTACTTTCTCGCGAGCGCTTAATGCAGCAAACCAGTCATCGCAATCATGATGTGAATGACAGAACCATAGATGTTATTATCCGCCGTCTACGTAATAAGCTCAATCCCGAGCTCTTTGTCACTGTCCATGGTGAGGGGTATTTATTTGCCGCTAAGGTGGATGACTGATCTCTAACTTAGATCTTGTGTTAAGCGCTCAAGGGCGCACTTGATACAAGGGATAAAAATCCGCTTCGGCGAGACTAAAGCTAAGATCCGATAAGGTATTTTGTGAGGTCGTGCGCTCAACGATAGCAGGACCTATATCGCCAAAAGGCGCGGCGCCTTCGAGTTGTTTTACCGTGACATCGATGGCGAGTTTGCCCTGTAACACGACCAAGTCATCATTGCTGTAGACCACTTTTTGTCGCTTTAAGCCGCGCAGAATCGCGGGGGAGAAGTAACTGCTCACCAGCTTGATGTCTTGCGTCAGCTGTTTTTGTTTGAGGGTACTAACAGCGGCTTCTATCGCCACCGCACTGCCGAGAATATAGTCGGGGCGCTGGGCCTTAAGCAGAATCTGTAATTGATCGCGGTAGAGATTGCGATTGTTATCGGCATGCTGAATCGCACTGATGCTGACATTGCTGCCCTCGAGTGCATGGCGAATGCCTTGTTCGACTAAATCTGTGCCACCGAGGTTTTCAGGGCCCGCTAAGAGGGCCAAGGTGGTCGGCTGGGTGGGCGTATGCGCTTTGGCATCCGCCTTAATAAAATTGCCCGCGCTGAGCCCCATTTGATACCAGTTAACGCCGATATGGGTCTGCACTTGCTCTGAATTAAGTTTATTCACTAGGGCGAGCACGGGTTTGGTTAGCGGCTCGGAAAACTGTTCGAGCAGATTAGGGCTCACTGCGCCGAGTAAAATTGCGTCGTAGTCACCGCTCATGCAGGTGCGTAACTGTTCGAGTTGCTTATCCTGATGGTAGTAGCTGCCCGCTTCGAACAGATCTAAAGATACGCCAAGGAATTTGGCATGTTGGATTAGGCCATAATCGATGCCAATCCAATAAGCGTCCTTCAGGTGAGGGACGAGGACACATAGACGCCAAGCTTGTTGGGCTTTAGTGAGAGGATGATAATCAAGCGCCTGCGCCTGCTGAATTTTGGCATTAAAGGGATGGCGTTGCTCTAATGGCCAAGTTTGGCTGTTGGCATTGGCAGGCGATAAACATAACAGGCCAAAAGTGGTGAGTGTGAGCAAAGCTTGCCAAAATTTTCCCATTGTCTCGTATCATCCACAGTGATCATTTCGAAGGCATTGTAACAGAAGGAACAAGTGTGGCGCCTTTATCTTTATCGCGAAGTAGTTTAACTGGCAGACTCATGCTCGCCTTCGGTGTGCTTGGGGTATTGCTGTTGCTACTGGTTAGCTTAGGTAGCCTGAGTTTACATTGGCTCAAGCAGGCCGACAGTTATCTGTATGAAGAATCCTTACCCGCCTCTCAAGCCGCGCGCCAATTAGTGCAGGCCTCTAATGCCTTATCCGATGGCGTGACCCAGTTAGGCCAAGTGGAGGATGAGCGGCAGCGGGAATTTATCGGCCGTAAGCTCAGCCTTGAAAGCGCCACAATGTTAAATAGCATCAAAGTGTTACTGACACTGGATGTGAACGAAGATAATCATTTATCCGTATTAGCTGGGCAAATCATCGAGCAATTAACCTTATTGGGTAAGAGTGTGGGCCAGCGCCTTACCTTAGGGGATGAGTTGCAGCTTAGGGCCCGTGAGTTATCACTTGCCGCAGCCCATGCCTCTGAGTTATTGCAATCCGAATTGGCGGTAGTCGACTCGGCGATTTTAGCAAAACTCAGCCAAGCTTATCCCGATATGGCGGGGAATAAACGCAGTGGGCAACTGCTTGATGATGTGATTGAACGTGAGCTCGATATCCAAGAACAGCTCAATCGCGCGCTCAAGTTAGTGCATCAAATTGCGCTGCTCAGTCAGTTATTTGAAGCATCCGAATTACAGTCCGAACTGCAATTGAGTGTTCCCCGTTTATTGGCAACCTTTGCCAGCACTGCATCATCTCACCCCATGGCGCAGAATCATTCAAATCATCCAAATCATCCAAATCATCCAAAACAAGGGACGGCTATCGAGCTGGCAACCACAGAGGTGCCAGCGGCAGAGGTGGGTATCGATTTAATGGCGCTCACCACAGTATCTGAGCTTATCCGCGATCCCGGCAGGCTCAATGCGCTAAAGGCGGAACTGGCTGTTCTTCTCCATACCCCCAAAATTATTAAATTACAGCGAGAACTGAGTCAAAGTTTGCAGCGGCAACAGCGGCAGCAGCAGGAGTTAGCGGAAAAACTCTATAGCCTCAATACGCTGGTGGATAGTGCGCTTAATCAACAGCAACAGCGGGCGGAGTTGGCGCGTAGTGATTATTTAATGCAGTTGTCTTACGCCCGCTTGGGGTTGTGGGGCACGGGCATATTAATGTTGGTTATCATAGCAGTCGTGGTTTATCGGGTGATCTATCGCGGCATTGCCTTGAGGTTAAATCAGGCGACCGAGGCTATGTCGCGCTTAAGTTTAGGGGACACCAATGTGAGCCTCGATGCCCACGGCGACGATGAGTTGACCGCCATGGCCAATGCCATCGAGGCATTTAAGCGAAAAACAGCCCACAACCTGAAATTGCAGGCGGATTTACGTCTGGTCGCCGATGAGCTGACCGAGCATAAAAAGGCCCTTGAACAAACCGTGGCCACGCGCACACAGGAATTGGCCGAAGCCAACCTGCGCCTTGATGCGGAGGCCAAAGGCCATGCTAAGGCAAGAATCGTTGCCGAGGAGGCGAGTCAGGCAAAATCCCAATTCCTAGCGACCATGAGCCATGAGATTCGCACCCCACTCAACGGCTTACTCGGGACGCTTACCTTGCTCGGCCATAGTCAGTTACCGCCCGCGCAGCAACAGATGCTCGCGCTGTCGCAATACAGCGGAACGCTGCTGCAAACCGTGCTGAGCGATATTCTCGATTTCTCCCGCCTCGAGCAGGGCAATTTAACCAATGAGCCTAGGCCTACGGATATCAACGCACTGCTCGATGAAGTGCTGGCAATTATGGTAGCGGGCGCCAATTTGGCGGGATTGAGTCTAAGACTTAATCGTCCCCAGTTACCCGCGTGTATCCAGATTGATGGCCCTAAGCTGAGGCAGGTACTGTTTAACTTGATTGGTAACGGCATTAAATTCACCCCCGAAGGCGGCGTGAGTCTGAATGTCAGCGTGCGGGGCGATAAACTCGCTTTTGTGGTGGCAGATACCGGCGTGGGGATTGCGCCCGAGGTGCGCGAGCAATTATTTATGCCTTACTGCGTATTGCCTAATCAGGGGCGCAGCCGTGGGACTGGTTTGGGGCTTGCCATTTGCAAACAGTTAGTTGAACTGATGGATGCACAGGGGCCAGGAATTTGGGTCAAGAGTGAGCAAGGTAAGGGCAGCGAGTTTGGTTTTGAGCTGAGTTTTTCCCAGTGTGATAAGGCATTCGATACGCAAACTCAGGTGCAAAAACGGGTTAATCCCCTGCGGGTGTTAGTGATCGAAGACAACAAGGTCAATGCCATGGTCGCGCAAGGGTTTTTGGCGCATTTAGGCCACAGTTCCAGCTTGGCCATCAGTTGTCAGCAGGCGCTGACGCATGTGAGTGGCGATAAGGCATTCGATGCCGTGATGCTCGATATTCAACTGAGTGATGGTTCTGGGCTAGCATTATTACCACAGCTAAAGGCATTACTGACAAATGACATTGTTAATGAGAGTGTTAATGAGAGTATTAAGTTTGCCGCCTTTACCGCGCAGATGCAGACGGAGGATCTTAGCCTCTATCGGGAGGCGGGGTTTGATACTGTGTTAGCCAAACCCTTGAGCCTGCAAACCCTGACAGAATGGCTGGGCGTTGCTTCGTTGCCAGCGTGTGTGCCATCTTCTTCGGGGAGTGAGAGTCCTGCGTTGCCAGCGAGTCCTTCCTTAACCTTCGCATCTTCGGAGTCATTGGCTCAATCGGCTAAAACCTTATTAGATCTTAATCAGTTACAGCAAGATCTCGAGGTGTTAGGTGTGAAAACATTGAGCGATATGTTGGCGCTCTATCGAACGTCCAGTGCCGAGCAAATTGAGCGACTCTCGGCGCTAAGCTCTGTGGCGGATTTCAGCGAGGGTGCAAAACTATTGCACGCGCTTAAGGGCAGTAGTGCCAGCATGGGACTAAAAGCACTGACTCAGTGTTGTCAGGTATGGGAAAAGCAGCTTAAAACCACAGACGCCCAAAAGCTTGAAATACAGTCGGCCAATGAACTGAGAACCTGCTGGCTGGCATCGATGACGGCATTCGAACAATGGTTAGTCACAGTGGAATAGTGCTTAAGTATCAACGCTCAACGAAATACATAAAAAAGCGGCTCCCAAGAGTAGGAGCCGCTTTCGTTCAACCGCATCAAAAAACAATTAGCTTAAGACTTGTTCTACTGATGAGTTGATTGTCTGTTCCAATAGCAGTTTATCTTGCTTGACCCAAGCCAATGTCAGCGTGGCAAGAGCACTGTAAAAGCCATTGCAGTGCTTGCTATCGCACTCAACAACTTTTACCACAAACTTAGCTAACCAAGAGTCGATGCAAGCATCGAGGAAATTTAACTGGGCAGCATCTTCACTGTGGCAAGCTAAGTGTCCCATATAGGCGAGGATCACGGCTAAGTGATCGGCAGGTTCAGGGAAGTGACTCTGCACTTGCAGTTTGCTCTGGTGTAAAAACTCGCTCATTTGTTGATGCTGCTGCCCAAATAGCAAGGGTTCTTCCTCGGAGCTCAAGTACAGGCTGGCATAGGGCGACGCGCTGTGCTTTGTGCCTACAAGGAATAAACCGCAATAATCGGCGGCAAGTGCGAGCAAGGCCTCATCGCTCGTTAAGCCATTCAGCACCTTCTGTATGCTGACGACTGGCGCACTAAGCTCAGACGCATAACCCAGTTGTGTCCAGAATTGCTGCGCTTGCTCACTGGTGAGTTGCTTAAGGCGCTGCTCATCAATTTCACGGGCAAACAGAGAAGACAGCAGCTGATACACTAAGGCTCTGGCATGATTGATATCGATGTTGCTCATTGCATATTCCTCAAGATTAACAGTGGAATGCGCCTAGTTGACTAGGCGTATCGCATTGTGGGCTCGGTTAGATTTCGACTTCGATAGGACCATCGAAGGAGCTGACCTTAGGGACTTTGCCTTGGTATTTCTCAAACTCGACCAGACAAGTATAGGCTGAGCAGGCTTGCGCCAACTTCGAGGTGCCAATGTCTAAGGTCAGAGTATTCGGGTCGCCATAGCTACACAGGGCACCGATTTCGGCGCCGCCTTCGACGCTGCCATCTTTACCCACTGGACCATACCATGCGCCTTCATGAATTCGCACTACGCCTTTAGGGAAGCGATCCGATACCACTGCGCCCGCTAACAGTTGGCCACGGTCGTTAAAAACGCGCACTATATCGCCATCTTTAATACCACGCGCTTTGGCATCCTCAGGGCTGATATAGATGGGTTCGCGGCCGTTGACTGTATAGGTTTCGCGGTATTCCTTCGACTCACACATTTGCGAGTGCAGACGTTTATCCGGATGGCAAGATTGTAGCCACATAGGATATTTGTCCGAACCTGGGCCACCATGGCTACGCTCGGCTTTTTCCATCCAAATGGGATGGCCTTGGCAGTCGTCATAACCGAACTGTTCAATCTTACGGCTGAAGATTTCAATCAAGCCAGAAGGCGTGCCTAGTGGATTGATTTCAGGATCGTTTCTAAAGTCGGCGTGGCGTGTCCACAGCTCGCCATCGCCAAAGTGCACATAACCTTGCTTCCAGAAGGTGGCAAAATCTGGCATCTCATACTTACCCGCGTTCGCGGCTTTACACTCGTTATAGAGGGTTTCTATCCACTCCATTTCGCTCATATTGCGGGTGTATTCTTTCTCTTTACCCATCAGCGCGGCAAAACGAGTGAAGATTTCAAAGTCTGACAAACTTTCAAACAGCGGCTCGACCATCTTCTGCATCGCCAAAATACCGCGGTTAGCATAGGCGCCGTATACGTCGATATCGTTGCGCTCATAGGTGGTGCAGGCGGGTAGCACTATGTCGGAGAAGCGGCAAGTCGCCGTCCAGTTCACATCGATAGTGACCACGCATTCAAGCTTTTGGAAGGCTTGCTTCATGCGGTTACGGTCTTGATGGTGGTTCCATGGGTTATTACCCGAGAAAATCATCATCTTAATATCGGGATACACTACTTTCGAACCGTTGGCATCAATGGTTTTGCCGGGTTCGAGGATCGCATCAATCCAACGGGCGACGGGAATCGTGCTGCTCGCGCCTTTAAAGTCAGTGCTGTCGAACAGGGGTTTTTGGTTCTCGTCTAAGTTGCGTGGGAAGGCGCCGGGCGCCGCTGCATTTGTTGCAGGCACACCAATACTGGAGTAGTGGTGACCATAGCTGATGCCGCCGCCGGGTAAGCCGATTTGACCTATCATGGTCGCGAGTACTGCGGCCATCCAGTAAGGTTGCTCCCCGTGTTGTTGGCGCTGAATACACCAACCCATCATGATTTGGGTGCGACCCTTGACTAAGGTTTTCGCCAGATCGCGGATGATGTGTGGCTCAACCCCACAGATAGGCGCTGCCCACTCTGGAGTTTTGGCGATACCATCTTTAGTGCCCATCACGTAAGGCACAAACTCTTCGAAGCCTAAGCTGTAGCCTTGGATGAATTTTTCATCGTAAAGCTTTTGGGTGATCATCTCATGGGCGATGGCCAGCATCAGCGTCACGTCAGTCTGTGGGTTGACATACAACTGTTCACAGCCAAGGTAAGCCTGGGTTTTAGTCACCACAGGGTCGATACTTATTACGCGGATCTTGCCCTGTTTGACCTTCTCTTTTAACTGCGCGAGGTAAGCGAAGGCCTCATGGGTTTCAGCGTTCCAACCCACTTGCAGGTTTTTGTAAGGATCGTTTGACCAGAGCACGATAGTGTTGCTGTTTTCTAAGATCAGCGGCCAAGAGGTGCCTTGGGCATACACTTCGGTTGAGCCTAATACATATGGCAGAATGGTTTGGCCAGCACCGGTGGAGTAGTCTCCGATTTTCTTCACATAGTTGCCGTGCATCCCCACCGCGCGCTGCATATGGCTGGTGCTGGAATGCAGTTGCCCGGTTGCGCGCCAACCTGTTTGTCCTGCGTGTAAGCCCGATGGACCGTATTGGGTTTGGATTTCATCGAGTGAGTGTTTAAACAGCTTTAATGCTTTATCCCAGGTCACGCGAACGAAGCGGAAATCCCCCCGTTGCTGGGTATTGCTCTTATGGCCTTTCAGTAAAAAGTCTAAGCGAACCATAGGGTAACGCACGCGGGATGGGTTATAGACCATACCGCGGATACCGTTAATCATATCCGTTGGATATTTATCTAAATCGAAGGCTTTGACCTCGGCAATTACACCGTTTTTACGTTTGATTTTAAAGGCGCCAAAGTGTGAGCCTGTGGTCAGCCATTCGTCTTCATTTAAGCCTGTGCTGGCCAGCGCATTTAAGGGCGCTAACACTGAGCTGCCACCTAAAGCAACGAAAGAGGTTGAGGCTAAGCCTTTTAAAAAGTCTCTTCTGTTCATGGTATTACTCCCGAATTAGTGCTCTTTTTTCACGAAGGTTGACGAATGTTCCTGCAGATATTTCTGCACCAGCGCTTGAGTGTCTTGGTCCATGTTCACGAAGGCCAACATGCCTTGGAACATGCCTGGCCAGGTATTGGCATCGAAATGCGCTTCATCTGGCTGGGTATGGCACACACTACAGTTTGAGCGGAAGGTATCGCGGGCATAGCCCCAGAGTGGTTGCAGCTCGGTGAGCAGGTAATCTTTATCGGTCCAGATTTGGGCTTCAACCCGTTGCCATTTCAGGCCTGTCATTGAGTCTTCTTTCTCTTCAAAGGTTTGGATAACACCTTCGGTTTCTGCTGCATCTTTGCTTAACTGCGCCGACAGAATGTTTACGCCAAAGTCCATGTAGATCACGCGGCCTGCGCCGATTTTCTTACGCCAGCCATCGATAGCAATTTTGATGCGCTTACCTTTAGTTTCGAGCACTTTGACTTTAGTGGCGACGTTTAAGGTACCTGCTTCAACATCACCTTTTTCACTAAAGAACAGAGGCTTAGTTAGGGCACTGTAGTAGGTTTGGTTGGTTTCGACTGAGCTGACGCCAGCGCCGACTTCGGCGATGAGTTCAGGTGCACGGGCCGTGCCCATTTCAGGTAGATGGTGAGCAATGCCTTTGTGGCAATCGATACAGCTTTGGTCGATTTCGGCGGCGCGTTTCATTTGTTTTTGCGCCAGTGGTGACATGCTTTCCCACTTCATCGAGTTGTAGTTGTGGCAGTTTTTACAGGCCAGTGAATTGTCTCGATCGAAACGTTTCCATTCGCGGCTCGCCATTTCGAGACGTTTAGCTTCAAATTTTTCTGGGGTGTTGACCGTATTGAATAACCAGCCCCAGACATCGTGGGAAGCTTCCATCTTACGGGCAATCTTACGGCTCCAGTTGTGGGGCACGTGGCAGTCAGGGCAGGTGGCGCGCACGCCTGAGTGATTCGACCAATGCACAGTTTCCTGCAACTCTTGGTAGGGCTTACTTTCCATACTGTGGCAGCTGATACAGAAGGCTTCGGTGTTGGTGGCTTCCAGTGCGGTGTTAAATCCGCCCCAGAAGATGATGCCCATGATAAAAGCACTGATGCTGACAGCGCCTAAGGTGAGAGCTTTTGTGGGTTTGTTTAGTGTGCGCCAGAGGTTGGTTAACCACTTCATAATAGCGTCCTCAAAGTATCAGTGAATTAGTGGCCGACAACGCCGCCGAAGGCTTGGATCATCCAAATGATGAAACCGTAGAGACTGATCCCCGCGATAGTCAGTGCGGGAAAGAGTATGAAAATGATGAATCCCAGCGCCTTTAACTCATTGCTGCGTGAGGACTTATCCGATGTTTGCATGGTGGGCTTTGTCATTGGGAAGAGCTCCGTTCGAAAGCGATTTTTGATGGGAGCACTATAAAGGGGAGATGTGAATGGACTTGCCTGCTGGGATGAATGGGCTTTGACAATATATGAAAAATTATGAAAATTTTAAAAGTCTCATCATTTTTTGTTTTACTGACAGAGCGTTAATCTTATTTCTGTGATCGCTATCGGCAGTTTGATATGCAGTTTAGGTGTTTTTTTAAACACTGATTTTGACTTTTTTGGCTAATTATTTACTGAAGTGCAGGCGAGGTCTTAGCTATCTGGCGGCGTTTACAGTATTATCCGCGGCCAACAAAGGCTGCGTTTGCATGGTTAAAGTGATTTTAACTGGGCAAAGCGTCACTGCTTGCAGATCATGGATTTTTCCCGATGTAGGAGAATGATGTGGATCTCTCACCCAAGTCATTGGATTTGGGGCTCTAATCTGCCGCAGCCGGCGTCGCCAATGGTAAAGCCAATTGGTATCGACCCTATTTTAAGAGATCACAAGGTATAACAAGATATGTCTGAGCAATTGAGTTCAACAGCCGTACCCTCTGGTTCATTTCTGAACCGTTTTTTTTCAATTCAACAACGTGGTAGCACAGTTCGCCAAGAAGTGATTGCAGGGTTAACCACCTTCCTCGCTATGGTGTACTCAGTGATTGTGGTACCCAATATGTTAGGTAAAGCCGGATTCGACCCCGGTGCCGTGTTCGTCGCTACCTGTTTAATTGCCTCCTTTGGCTCGCTGCTGATGGGACTCTGGGCGAATCTGCCCATGGCCATTGGTTGTGCGATTTCACTCACCGCCTTTACCGCCTTCGGCTTGGTGTTAGGTCAGGGCATGAGTATCCCTGTCACCTTAGGCGCCATCTTTTGGATGGGGGTGATTTTTACCGTCGTGAGTGTCACGGGCGTGCGTCAATGGGTGCTGGCTAACCTACCCAAGGGGATTGCCCATGGTACAGGTATAGGTATTGGCTTGTTTTTACTCTTAATTGCCACTAACAGTGTGCAGTTGATTGTGGCCAATGACGCGGGTCTGCCAGTGAAGTTAGGCGACATTAACAGCCTGCCCGTTATCGCCACCGTGCTGGGCTTAGCGGCCACTATTGGTTTAGAGCGTCGCGGCGTACCCGGCGGGATTTTATTGGTGATTATCGGCCTGTCCCTGTTCGGTTTAGTGTTTGATCCAAGCGTGACATTCCAAGGCTTCTTCGCCGTGCCTGATTTTACCTCTGAGCACTCGCTGATTGGTCAAATGGATATTATGGGCGCCTTGAATCCTGTGGTATTACCGATTGTGCTGGCGCTGGTGATGACGGCGATTTTTGATGCCACGGGCACCATCCGCGCGGTTGCGGGGCAAGCCAATCTGCTGGATAAAGACGATAATATCGTCGGCGGTGGCAAGGCATTAACGTCAGATTCTGTCAGCAGCATGTTTGCGGGTATCGTTGGTGGCGCTCCTGCGGCCGTATATATCGAATCGGCGGCGGGTACGGCGGCGGGCGGTAAGACGGGCTTAACCGCGACCATAGTGGGCGGATTATTCCTGCTGATGGTGTTTTTAGCGCCGCTCAGCTATTTGGTGCCTGCCTATGCGACGGCGCCAGCGCTGATGTATGTGGGGCTATTGATGCTCAGCAATGTGACTAAGCTGGACTTTAACGACAAGGTCGATGCGATGGCGGGCTTAACCTGCGCCGTGTTCATCATCCTCAGCTGTAACATTGTGACCGGTATTATGCTCGGCTTTGTGACCTTAGTGGTTGGCCGTATTTTTAGCGGTGAAATCCGTCAGCTTAAGTTAGGCGTGCTCGCCATTACACTGGGCCTGGTGGCCTTTTATATGGGTGGCTGGGCAATCTAGGTTACTCTATAAAGTCGAAAGCGAGTGCCGTTAGCACTCGCTTTCATTCACCTCATTGTGTTCACAATAGGCTCGCAGTAAATCCTTCCAAGTCACAATCCCGACCAGATCGCCATTATCGAGTACTGGCAAACAGCCAATATTGTGTTCCAGCAAGGTACGGCTGGCTACATCGAGCGACACATGGGGCGCAACGGTCTCCGGATTACGGGTCATCACCTGATGGACGCGTTTTTGTAGGGTTTCGAGATCTTTCGAGGTTTCGGCGCTGCTGCCCAGATTCGGACTGATAGCACGCAGCAAGTCGCGCTCCGACAGTACGCCTTCGAGTTTATATTCATCCACCACCAGCAGATGGTGGAAGTTTGCCTGCTCGAAAATCTCCTTCGCCACGGTTAAGCGATCGTCCATTTCGACTGTGACGACTCGGGTACGCATAATATCGGCGATAATGATCGGCATGATAAACCCTTACAAGGATATGTATCCTTAATGCACTGTATTACAGATACTTATAACAGACCGATGTTTATTTAGCCAATACCTTAAACAGGATTATGCTTAATCCTGCTCGTCGGATCCATCTTCAGCCATCAAAGGATTGCGTAAGTCTTCGGGTAAATGGGCGCCGATATAACGTTGGTACTTTTTCCCTTTCAGTTTATGGGTATCGACCAAGACTAAGCCATCGACACAGTCGCCAAAATCGGCATCGATACCAAAGGCGAGAAACTTCACCCCATCCTGCTTACATAGCTCGCCATACTGCTTGTACAGGGTTGGCACCGCGGCGCCCATACTCGCCAGCATTTGTTTTAGCTGCTTAAAGTGGCTTTGGTAATCCTCGCCCGAATAGATTTCATCCAACTGCAATTTGCGCTGCTTGGATAGTCCAAAGGGCGACATGGATACCGCGAGCTGCTCTGCTGGCGCAAACTCCTTGGAGTAGAAATGCACTAGCATCTCCCGCGCGCTCCCAGGCAGTTGATTGCTGATGGAGACTGGGCCAAACAGGTAGCGGTATTCAGGGTGTTTAGCGAGGAAGGCGCCAATGCCAAACCAGAGGTAGTCGAGACTGCGTTTGCCCCAATATTTGGGCTGCACAAAACTGCGGCCAAGTTCTAAGCCTTGTTTGACGTAGGGCATAAAGCCGTCGGCATATTGGAACAGGGATTGGCTGTAGAGGGCGTTGTCGCCGTAGCGATTTAGCACTTGCTCGCCGCTGGCGAAACGATAGGCGCCGACAATTTCAAACTGTTCTTTATCCCACAGCACCAGATGTTGGTAGTAGGAATCGTATTTATCGATATCGCGGCGCTTGCCCGTGCCTTCGCCGACGGCGCGAAAGGCAATTTCCCGCAGGCGGCCAATTTCGCGCATGATGGGGTTGCTGTCCTGATGCTGATACAAATAAATCAGCTTGTTATCTTGGGTTTCACCGAGGAGTTCACATTGTTGTAGCGCGGCCTGCAACTCTCGGCGCGACTCAGGGTGGGCGATGGCGCTTTGGGTAATAAACAGCGGGTCTTTATCTTTACCGATGCGATACAGATGATTTTTAAGCAGTTTTATCTTGGTCTTTAGCGGGAAATCCATCGAGCGCACGGCTTCATTCGGAATAAGCTCGCCGATACGAATTGGCATATTACGTTTGGCCTGTTTAAACATCTCCTTGACCAGTAGCAGTGTGGCTAAGGGTTTGTAAATCATCGAGGCGCCGTAGAAGGTGGCAGAATTTTTGGCATCCAAAAAGATTGGCAGCAGCGGTGCATTACAGGAAATCGCCATCTTTAAAAAGCCCGAGTGCCACTGGGTATCGCGCACGCCGCTCGGACGCAGGCGAGAGACTTCTCCCGACGGGAAAATCAGTACCGCGCCTTCATTGCGCAGATGCTGATGGATTTTTTCGAGGTGCTGTTTCGGTGTGCCGCCCGTCATATTACGCACTGGCAGCAGGATCGAATGCAAAGGTTCGAGCGCCATCAGGAGCTCGTTCGCCACAACCTTGATATCGGGGCGGATTTCGCTGACGAGTTTAATCAGGGCGAGGGCATCGAGGGAGCCAATCGGATGATTGGCGAAGATCACCACGCGGCCCTCGCAGGGAATATTTTCGACCTCGTTGGCGGGCACGGTAAAGCTAAAATCGAAACTTGCGAGCACTTGCTCGACAAAATCGACCCCTTGGAGATAGGCAAATTGATTGGCTATGTCGTTACATTGTTTTTCATTCAACAGGTAACGTAGCATGGCCTTAGTCGGCTTGGCTAACCAAGGTTTGTCCTTGAGGGCGGGCAGGTTTTGCTCCACCACATTATCGACGGTAAAGATCATCGAACTGGCTTTTAAGGCGGGCAGTGGCATGGCTACTGCTCCGCTTGCTGTGTTCTGCGTTAATGCGTTGGCGTTTAATGTGTTAGAGCTTAATGAATCAGCGTTTGGGGTATGAGGTGTTAATGGGTTCATGATTAGGCGACATCCCTTGGTTGGATTTCTGCTTGTTTGGGGCTGTGTGTGGCCGTTTGTGGAATAGGTTTTGGGGCGTTAACAGGTGCTTTGGGCGGCGTTTGCGCCAGCACAATACTGCTCAGAATATCGAGGTTTACGCTTTGCTCATTCCAGCGGCAGAGTTGTAATTCCCCGTTTAAGGTTTCGGTGATCAGGCTGCAGTTTTCGACCCAGTCGCCATCATTGGCATAGATTATCTGGCGCTTATCCGGCGTGCTGTATTGGTTATCTCGAGCGTGAACCGATAACTCTGGCTGGTGGATATGGCCGCAGATCACGCCGTCCACATTATAGTGCTGCGCATAATTCACTACGGCCTGGCGAAAACGGGCGATAGCCGTCTGCGCCTTGCCAACGCGGGATTTGATATAGCTGGCGAGAGACCAATACGGGTAGCCTAAACGCTCTCGCAGGCGATGGAGGTTGCGGTTGAGAAACAGCAGTAAGTCGTAGAGGTGATCGCCCAAGATAGCGTAGAAGCGGCCAACGCAAACATCTGCATCGAACTGATCGCCATGCAGCATTAATAGTTTGTGGCCGCCAATCCCCTGATGAATATGTTGACGAGCAATTTTGATATTCAGCAGCGTCAGTTCGGCATAGGGCTTGATTAGCTCATCGTGGTTACCCGGCAGGTACATCACCTGAGTGCCGTTTTGTGCCAGTTCAATCAGCTTTTGCAATACCTTATTGTGGCTCTCGGGCCAGTGCAGGCGGCATTTGAGCGCCCATAAATCCACAATGTCGCCGACCAGATACAAGTGCTGACAACGCACGGTATTTAATAGGCTTAACAGATAGTCGGCTTTGCAATCCTTACAACCGAGATGGATATCCGATAACCAGAGGGCGTTAACTGTGATGGTTTGATTATTTGCGGCATTGCTGGCGTTGGAAATATGTGGGGTTGAGAAGGAAGTGGCGTTAACACTGGATGGAGCATTGTCGGAAGAGTTGGAAGGAGTGTTACGGGAAGAATTGCGGGGAGTCTTAAGTGCGTCGATAAGCGCGCGATCAAGTCCCCTGTAATTAGCTCCAGTCATCTCATATTCACCCTATGCGGCTGTTGACTGCCTTAGAGATTAGTGACGGGCTTTGACTGAATGATGAAGCTTAAGTGACATGCAGATGACAGCAGGGTGGAATTTGCCGGGTGTTAACCAATCAAGATTTAGATCTGGATGTAATGAGAATAGGCAGTTTGATTTAACTTACTTTTGCCTAAAGCTAGATTGTATTATCGCTAGGTGTGCAGGATGAATTGTTATTGTTTCCCCTGTGACACGCCATAAACTCATCCCTGAGAGCTTCCCGACTTCCGAAATTGGACGACTTCCGAAATTGGATCGAAATTGGACACCCAGCCTTAATCGCGCGGTAGTAAACCTCCTACTATGCTTTGGTTAAGAATTGAACAAGGAGGTTTGTATGCCGCGCCCTCGCCGAACCCAGATAAGTCTTGAAGACACTCCCTATTACCATTGCTGTAGCCGCGTTGTTCGGCGGGCTTTTTTATGTGGCGATGATAGTTACTCGGGTAAAAACTATGACCATCGCCGTGCTTGGGTCGAGTCATTATTATTTGAACTTGAAGCCGTTTTTGCTATTGATGTGGCAGCATTTGCGGTGATGTCGAATCATCTGCATTTGGTGCTGCGGGTGGATATCGAGACAGCCAATCGCTGGACTGACCGCGAAGTGCTTGAGCAGTGGCATAAGTTGTTTAAAGGCGATGAGTTAACGCAAAAGTTCGCCAAAGGTGAGTTAGTTGAAGCGCATGAGGTCAGCAGATTAAAGCATTCAATCGCCATTTACCGTAGCCGTTTATGTGATATCAGTTGGTTTATGCGCTGCCTCAACGAACCCATTGCAAGGCAAGCAAATCAAGAAGATAACTGCACAGGCAGGTTCTGGGAAGGTCGGTTTAAATCTCAGGCCTTACTGGATGAAGCCGCCGTGTTAGCCTGTATGACTTACGTCGATTTAAATCCGATTAGAGCTCAACTGGCTGATACGCCAGAACAATCCGACCATAGCAGTATTCAACTACGCATTCGGGCGGCGTTAAAAGGTGAGCAGCCGAGCAATCTACTACCTTTTATTGGTAATGAGTGCGACAACCAACCCAATGGCATTGCATTTTCCTTAACGGATTACCTTCAATTGGTGGATGATACCGGCCGAATCATTCGCAATGATAAACGTGGATGCATCAGCGAAAGTAGCGCCAAGATACTGAACAGATTAAATATTCCCCATGACAATTGGCTCAAGCTGACAACCGAATTTGGCAAGCTATTTCATGGTCCAGTGGGCACCTTGCAAGAACTGACCGATTACTGCGAACACTTAGAAAAGCGACGACGGCATTTTGCTAAATGCTGCCAGCACTTTAACAGTAACTGACAACTGCTTATATCACTTCAAAAGCCTCATCCAGAACACATTCCAAGCACTATGGGCCAATTTACTTCATCTTAAATACCTAATTTTTTAATGAGTTAGCGCAATTTATTGCCTTAGATGCTGTCCCCGCGATTGTTGATTGTCCCTATTTAAACCATTTTAACTCGGACCAGTTGTAGGCAAACAGAAAGTACATTATGTTATTGATTTATATTGGGTGGCTGGATTTATTCGAAAAGCGACGACGGCATTTTGCTAAATGCTGCCAGCACTTTAACAGTAAATGACAACTGCTTAGATCACTTCAAAAGCCTCATCCAGAACACATCCCAAGCTCTATGGGCCAATTTATTTCGTCTTAAATACCCCATTTTTTAATGAGTTAGCGCAATTTATTGCCTTAGATGCTGTCCCCGCGATTGTTGATTGTCCCTATTTAAACCATTTTAACTTCGGACAAGTTGTAGGCAAACATAAAGTGCATTATGTTATTGATTTATATTGGGTGGCCGGATTTATTGTTCTGGTTCTAAAGGTTTGCGAAATCGATTAGCTCTTGCTGAATGTAAAGAAGATATACTTGTTGTTGGCCAAAGTAATTCAGGTATGGTAGACCCTGCACACGCAACGGCAATTAGTTTAATGCAGGTAACATGTACTTTACTTCTACTTAATCCATCCATAGATAGTATTGTCATTATGGAAATTGCTAAACAGTATTCCGATAAAGTTGGTGAAGAGTTTCTTAACCTTTCGCGTCATACTGATTTATAACAATGCGCATCAATTGACAAAATATAGTGCCAAATATTTTGCAACTGTGCTTAGCGTTATGGAGTAATACATGAACGTAGCACGTGATCTTCATAATAGATGGCTTGGTGGCGAACAGATTGCAGGTGTGAAATTTTTAATGAATGACTATGTCGTGGTTGCATTTGGACGCCACGCCGGTCTATGTGGGTCTGTTGTATCTGTAATTAAGTTTGAGCCTAACCCGCCTTACGTTGTAGAAACAGAAAAAAATGGGGACATTGAGGTCAGGGAAAATGAGATTCACCACCCATAACAAGCGGTTGCAACGCCGCTACAGCGCTTCGCGCTTACAAACTGCGGTTGAACCGAACGTTATGCCTAGGGAGCTGTGATGAAGTTTTTAGCTGTCATAGCCATCTTGTTCTCTCTTCATGCGGAAGCAACTGAAGAGAAATTGCTGTGCGAACATAGAGAATTGCTTATTGAGCCAGATATGCAAATGAAGGAAAGTTTTTTCACTGAAAGTAATGCGGAGTCAGCTAAATCTGAATTAGAGAAGCTTGATTTAAGCAGCAATGATTTGATGATTCAGTTCGCCATTGAAAACAACAGCCGAATTGTGCGTGGCTATAAACTGCGAGCCAGAGCTATCGAGTCCGACAATAAGGAAGATATCAAATCTTTCTGCGATTTCTATGTGTCTGAGGCTTTCTATCACGACTAAAGGCAAACAAGGCGCAGTAACACGCAACTTACAAACTGCTATAGTACTTGGCGTTAATCCATAGAAATTTTTATCCGAAACTGACGAGTTAGAGTTAAGGCTTCAACTAGGAAACTGTCCCAAAACATGCTGCGTATTTCTTTTTAAAACTTACAGATTACGCCAACGCTAAATAGGTGAGCCATGGAGGTTTGCGAGACGACCGTCCGCCCCATGGCCGCTTTTTGGCATCCATGCCATCGCGGCATTCGTGAATCCATTCACATCAGACGGCGGTCGAGCATCCAAGGATGGACTTGCTGCGTGTCGGAGAGAGAATGCCATGGCTCACCAAAAGCCAGCACTTAGAGAATTAAACGGCCAAACTTTATCTTTCAGCAGTAGTATCCAGAAATTCTAAATGACTTCCTGTAAAACTGAGTTATATGGTGGCGAGTGGAATTTGTACGACTAACCCACACTCAACGAAGTAATCAAAACTGTCTGTTCGTGTATGAGTTGAGTGTATAAGTGAGTACAAAAAAGGGGAGTCAGTTAAATCTGACTCCCCTTGATATTTTAGGTGATGTTGCGCTTAGAACAGCAGGTGAGCCACGCCGGCAATTACTGGCAGAGTCACTAAGGTACGCAGTACGAACACGACAAATAGCTCAACAAAATTCACTGGGATCTTACTGCCAATCAGCAGTGCGCCCACTTCGCTCATGTAAATCAGCTGGGTTACGGATAACGCGGCAATCACAAAGCGGGTCATATCCGATTCGATAGAGCTGGCTAAAATCGACGGAATAAACATATCGGCAAAGCCAACAACGATGGTTTTAGAGGCTTCGGTGGCTTCAGGGATATGCAGCAGTTCCAGTAACGGAATAAACGGCATACCTAAGTAATTGAAGATGGACGTATGCTCGGCGATGATCAGCGCCGTGGTACCAATGGCCATTACTACAGGGAGAATGCCAAATATCATATCGATAACGTTTTTAATACCTTCATTTAAGACGGCTTTGATACCACCAGCACTGGCCGCTTTCTCGAGCGCTTTATCAAAGCCCCAAGAGAGTGCGCCGTGTCCTGCGGGGATCATCTCATCATCAGGTTGACGTGGCGTATCGTCGATATAGTTATCTTTTTTCCACGACAGTGGCGGCAGCTTAGGCACAATCACGGCGGCCGCAAAACCCGCTAAACACACGGTCAGGTAGAAGGGCACAAACATATGCTCTAACTTTACCTGTGAGATCACTACTAAGCTGAAGGTAATTGACACCGCCGAGAAGGTGGTACCGATAACCGCGGCTTCCCTTTGGGTGTAAAAACGCGCTTCGTATTGCTTGCTGGTCAGCAGGATCCCAACGCTACCATCACCTAACCAAGAGGCCATACAGTCGATGGCGCTGCGACCTGGCAGGTTAAACACGGGGCGCATCACTTTGGTCAGCAGGGTGCCAAATAGCTCTAATAGACCGAAGTTTAATAGCAGTGGCAGCAACATACCGGCGAAGATAAACACCGAGAAGAGTACCGGTAACAAATCGTTCAGTACTAAGGCGCCAGTGCTTGAAGAGTTAATCGCTTCGGGGCCAATGCCAAAGTAGGTCAGCACGATAAAGACAGCGCCAACGACACGGGTGGTAAGCCACAGCGGGCTGATATTGAGTAAACCATTGAGGAAGTGATTGTTCAGCACAAACTTAGGTTTGAGTAACTTTGTCAGCACAGAGGCAAAGGCCATGGCGACAACAATCACAGTCACGATTAAGGTTAATACATCGCTTAACACGCTTTGCAGTGCTTTAGAGATGATTGCGATGGGAATAGTTATCGCATCGTTATAGCTGATAGGGGTCATAAACAGCAGCAGACCGATCAGCGAAGGGACGATAAAGGTGAGTATCGTCTTAATGTTGCGGTTTTTATGTTCAGTAGCCAATGGTGTACACCTTAAAGTACGAGTCGCACAAATAAACTTGAATAAATGCTCTCTCAAAACCGCATTCTTTGCTGGGGTGAGGTGCATTTTAATTCAACTCAAAATCGAGAAGGGGGAAGATTACTCGCTTAGCGCCGCTATGTAAAACGATTCGGAAATTTGTTTGAGATAAGCAGCAAAATAGCATAGTTATTTGGGCGATTTCTAATGGATGATTTTTGATGTTGCCTACTTTTTTAGTTGTTTAAATTTAATTTAATCATGGCGTTACGTCATGCTGTTGCGGGTTGTTTATCGGGTTGTTTTATTCTTGAGGATGTTCACTTCTTGGCGATGTTTTGTTGAAAACTTTCCCAGTGGATCTTCACTAAATACGCTTTTAGATGATTTTTTACCCATTAATGGTAAAAGGGCTTCAAACGTCGCGGACCCAATGTGAGCGGGATAACAGTAGCTGTAACGGTGAGGTTGTCTTCTGTAACAAAATAGAGTGAGCTGAATTGTTTGTGAGTATTTATTCAGTTTTGACTGCAGATTTGCATATGTTTTATTGAATAATGACTTAGCACGGGATTTTCATATGATGACTAAAAAATCGTTAATAGTGATGAAATAAAATTTTACGCTAAAGAGGATTCGTGCCGCTTTAATTCTTTTTAATTCCATGTAAGTTAGTACTACTTTGGTTTGGCTAAATTATCCATGACTGTTATAAAAATGAATATGGCAACAAGGGGCTCGGCACTTGCCACTAAGTTTGGTTTTCTTGGTATTTTTGGATTGATGCTGGGGATCTGTGTGGCGGTATTCGGATTTGATTATTCTGAAACACGCTCCTTCAATTTTTTAAATCATACACTGAGTGAATTGGGAACCTATGGCCATTCTAGCTTTGCCGTGGTGCTCAATGGCGGTTTATTTTTTGGCAGTTTAAGCGTTGTTTTTTATTGTCTTTCCTCCCTACAGACTGTAAGCGGGTTTTGGGGATATCCTTTCTTTTGCGCTCTAGCACTGACGTTTTTAGCCTTAGCCTGTGTTGGGCTATTTCCAGTCAATGTGTATCACTTGCATATCCTCGCACTTAAATGGTTTTTCTACTTTGGCAGCTTAAGTGCAATTTGTTATCTACTATGGGTGGGATTCGGCTCGCAGCACCGTCAGCGCTTGACGATATTATTAGCGCTGTTGGTATTGCTCAGTATGATGACTTTTCTCTATGTGCCGCTGTTAGCATTGGGCTTAACGGAAGGAGACAGACCTTTCTATCAAGAAATGGTACTGCAATTGCCAAGGCCCGATTTATGGTGGCCTGCATTGCTGGAATGGATTGGGCTTGGGAGTCTATTAAGTTGGACGGTGGCGCTGCTATTAACGCCACCATCATGTATCCCCACATTGACCCAGCAGCAAACGCTTGAGTGAAGTAGGCTATGTCTTTTATCTGACCAAGGATTTTAGCCCTGCTTCGCCAAACCAGTAGCCATTACAGTGCTCATCGCTAAGAGGAAACTGAGCGTCCGTTGCCTTGCTAGTTAACGCCTCGACCAGCGCATCGGCTTTAGTGATACAGGCTACGCTGCTGGGCGAAACCCGAAACACATCTACGCCAACCTTTATCATTTCATTGATTTTGCTGCGTAAATCGACACAGCTGGCCGACTGGGTTTGAATGCCATTTAACCTCAGTAAAGGTTGCGCCTCTTGCGTCTGCGCTAGTAAACCCTTGCTGTATTGGCGGCAAACGGTTTCGCAGCTGTCCTTCGACAAATGTCGATGCCTAGCGGTAAAGCAACGCGCCGAGTGGGCGAGCGGCAAGTAGCCATGGCCGAGCACTTCAACTTCGAATGCGGGCCTGTGCGCGACCACTTGGCTCAGCCAAGCCTTTGACAGTTCTACTGGCATCACAAAGCGCTGCATACCAAAGCGCTGCAAAATATCTAGACTAGCGCGATTATAGTTGTTGATGCTGGCGCCGCAGACAAAGGGCAGCTTGTGCTCATTGGCGAGATACACGGCCGCCATGTCGTTGGCCTCGATGCTAAATTCGCCATTATCGACTTGACGTTTAAGCTCTGTGTATTCCGAGGGCGCTTCGATAAGGGCGAGCGTTGACAGCACCACCTCTTTACCCGCAGATTTCAGCATTTTGGCCAGTTCGAGATAGTCACCAAATTTGAGTTCGCGTCGACGGCTACAGACGGCTTCACCCAAATAAACTAACGGGATCTGACTATTGGCCACCTGCTGGTAAAAGTCGATGACCTGTTGTTTTTCCCAGCAATAGAGCAGTGGGCCGAGGGAAATTTTCATAATCGTTTCTTCTTCGTGGTTATCGCTAGGGCTACTGCCAGTCACGCTCGTAGGCGCCTAAGGTGGTAATTTGGCCTTCGGAGACTTTAGCAAGGGCTTGCTCCCAATGGGCCTGAGTCTGGAATTTATCTGGCTGATGAAGATAGGTATCAATCGCTTGGCGCCAAACCTTAGTCACCTGTTCTACATAGGCAGGGCTGCGCTGACGCCCTTCAATCTTGAGTGACACTATGCCCGCCTTGGCAAGCTCAGGCAGCAAGCTAAGGGTATTTAAGCTGGTGGGAGACTCGAGCAGATATTGCGGTTTATCATCGTCTTGGGTGAGATAACGGCCTTTACAGACCACGGGGTAGCCCATTTGTTCATCGAGCCCTGATTTATCAATTAAGACCTCGTTGAGGCGGGTCAATCTGTCTTTGCCCTGTTCCTGCCAGCGCACGTGTTTCGCTGGCGAGCAAGAGCCACCAGTGTTTGGTGATTGACCGGTAACATAGGAGGATAAGTGGCAGCGGCCTTCGGCCATAATGCACAGACTGCCAAAGGCAAAGACCTCTAAATCGACAGGGCTGACCTTGGCGAGGTCGCGTACTTGTTTCATCGACAGCACTCTGGGTAATACCACCCGCGCGATATTAAAAGCCTCTTTATAAAAACTCAGTGCGCCCAAGTTGGTGGCGCTGGCCTGTACCGATAAATGCAGCGGAATATGCGGATATTGCCTGTGGGCATAGTCGAGCAGCGACAGATCGGCAACGATTAAGGCATCAACGCCAATACTGGCCGCCAAGTCGATAGCTTGATACCAACGGTGCTCCTCATTCGGCTTAGGAAAGGTATTTAAGGTGAGGAAGATTTTCTTGCCCCGCTGATGGGTGAGCTCGGCGGCTTCCTGTAATTTTGCAGGGGTGAAGTTTAAGCCCGCGAATGAACGTGCATTGGTATCATCCTTTAACCCAAGGTAGACAGCATCGGCTCCGGCCTGCAGCGCCGACTTTAGCGAGGCCAGGTTTCCTGCTGGACACAACAACTCCATAATGGTGCTCCCGATAAAATAACAGGGGCAGAGTGTAGGGAAGATTGAATGGCGGTGAATTGATTTAAAACAGGTTTAAGATCATAAAATCTCGGTAAACTGGGAGATATAGTGTTTTTTATCCTTAGGTAACTGCTTATGTCCGCTGTTTTTTCAGCTAATCTTGCTAAACAATTGTTAGAACTCACCCCAAAACTGATCCGTTTGCCACTCTCTAAAGTGCCCTTTAGCCTCAAGGCTAAGGTGCTAAGCCAACTACTAACACAGCTGCTGGCGTCGCAGGCTGAAGATGGCGAGTTAGATTTTTTGGCAGGTAAGTGGGTTGCGATTCGAGTTGAAGATCTAAATCTGCATTTTGAAGTGAGTTTCGATGGCCGTTGGCAGGTGCGTGAACTGACCGATGCCCAAGTGACGTTTAGTGCCAAGTCTGCGGAATTATTGTTGGTTGCGGCGGCGAAAGAAGACCCAGATACGCTGTTTTTCCAGCGTAAACTGAGCATTGAAGGCGATACCGAGTTAGGGCTTGAGGTGAAAAACCTGCTGCTGAGTATCGAGTTTGCTAGCTTACCTGCGCCGATCCGCTTAAGCGTTGAAAAGCTGGCCGATGCCATTGTGCGTTTGCAGCTTGAGGCAAAACCGACGGTGATTTTAGCTAAATCCCCAAGCTTAAGCTGATGCGAACGTGGTTGTAATCAACCGATAAACAAAAGCCCCGCTTAGATTGCGGGGCTTTTTGTTAAGTTTGAACGGCTGACGCTCACTCAAATTTTTTGCGTGAGTATGGCAAATTTGACCAACAGCTCATCGTGGGACTCGACGCGGTTAGGGTCTGGGTCAATACAATCAATCGGACAGACGGAGACGCAGGTCGGCTTATCGTAGTGGCCTACGCATTCGGTGCAGCGGTCTGGGTCGATTTCATAGATTTCTTCCCCCATGGTGATGGCCTGATTTGGGCATTCAGGCTCACACATGTCGCAATTGATGCAGCTGTCGTCGATCAGTAATGCCATGCCTTAGCCTGCTTCGTGTGGGTTACGGGTATCCTGACCTTGAGGCAGGTTACGCAGTAAAATGCCGTGGTTCAGATCAACCTCTTTCGGCACGGGCAAGTAAACGGTATGGCCCGAACCTAATCCCGCTTCAACCGCTTCGGCTTTGCGGTTTTCGAGTTGTTCGATGGTGAGGCTGATATTGCCCTGCGGCGTCATTAATTCAACGCTATCGCCGACGGAGAATTTGTTCTTCACTTCGATTTCGGCAAGGCCAGCCAGATTGCGTTTACCGGTTAATTCACCCACAAATTGTTGGGTATCGCTGACCGAGTAGCCATAGTCGTAGTTTTGGTATTCATCATGGACATGGCGACGTAAGAAACCTTCGGTGTAGCCGCGGTGCGCTAAGCCTTCTAGTTGATTCATCAAGCTGCGATCGAAGCTCTTGCCTGAGGCAGCATCGTCGATGGCCTGACGGTATAGCTGTGCGGTACGGGCCACATAGTAGAAAGACTTAGTACGGCCTTCGATCTTCAGCGAGTCGATGCCCATTTTGGCCAAACGCTCAACGTGTTGGATTGCGCGTAAGTCCTTAGAGTTCATGATATAAGTGCCATGCTCATCTTCAAACGCTGGCATATATTCACCGGGGCGATTGGCTTCTTGCAGCAGGAATATTTGGTCGGTCGCAGGACCCGCGCCTAAGGTTGGCGTCTCGATTTGCACCGCATTAGCTTGTGGCGACAGAGCAATGATATCCCCCGAGTCGGTTTGCTGCGCTTCATGCACATCGTATTTCCAACGGCAGGCGTTAGTGCAAGTGCCTTGGTTTGGATCGCGCTTATTGATGTAACCCGACAGCAAACAACGGCCAGAGTAGGCCATACACAGGGCGCCGTGTACAAAAACTTCTAACTCTATGTCGGGGCAGCGTTGGCGGATTTCTTCGATTTCATCTAAGGATAATTCACGGGATAAAATCACCCGTTTAATGCCTTGGGTTTGCCAGAATTTGACCGACGCCCAGTTAATGGCATTCGCTTGCACCGATAAATGCACCACCTGCTCAGGGAAAGCCTCACGCACCATCATGATAAGGCCAGGATCTGACATGATCAGCGCATCGGGCTTCATCGCCACTACTGGCTCCATATCTTTGATATAGGTTTTGAGCTTGGCGTTGTGGGGAGCAATGTTACTCACCACATAAAGCTTTTTACCCAGCGCATGGGCTTCTTCGATACCCGTTGCGAGGTTTTCCATCTTAAAGTCGTTATTACGTACCCTTAGGCTGTATCTCGGCTGACCGGCATATACGGCATCTGCACCATAGGCAAAGGCGTAACGCATGTTTTTCAGCGTCCCAGCGGGAGATAACAACTCTGGTTTAAACATAATGACTCTCGAATTGGTTGGTAGATGGAGGCGCAATGCGCGGGGGCGGCATTTTACACAATCAAAGTAGGCTTATGCAAATTGCTACGTCTAAGATTAGGTATAGTTCGCGTTTTACGAATATACCTACCATTCTTGCTCTGACGATCGTGCTAGACCATGAATCCATTTGTGTGTTTCCATTGATTTTCACCTTTAACTTAATCTGAGATATCAAAACGTAAAATGTTTTGTCGTGAGACTAAATTGATAACAGCGTCATACAAATAATTAACGTCTGATGCTTTTTTCTGCCCATCAAATGATCGTCAACTGATATACTCCAACTATTACCGCTTTATGTTTGCAGATTGATGGGAGCGAAGATGTCTACTGAACATCTACTGTTAGTCGGATTACTTAAAAAATTAAAAGATGATGCCTTAGTATTGCCAACCTTGCCTGAAGTCGCCATGCGGGTGCAAGAAGTGGTGAGCCGCTCAGATGCAAGTCTTAAGCAAGTGGCTGAGGTGATCGGTCAAGATGCGGCCATTTCGGCGCGTATTATTAAAGTGGCCAACAGTGCCTTGTATAGTCGTGGGATTCCCGCCGAGAGTATTAATAGCGCAGTCTCCCGCATTGGCTTAATCCAAATTAAGAGTATTGCGACATCAGTGGCGATGGAGCAGCTATTTATTTCCACCAATGAAATGGTGTGGGAAGTGATGGATGAGGTTTGGCGTACTTCTATCGATGTGACGGCCGCGGCTTGTGCCATATTGCAGATGTACAATAAGCGTCGTCCTAGCCAGTTAAATTTAGACACTTTAACCCTTGCAGGTTTAGTCCATAATATCGGTGCTTTGCCTGTGCTCACCGAGGCGGAGGCCCATCCTGAGTTATTTACCAGTATTGAGCAATTGCGTTCTTTAGTACGTAAAATGCAAGGCCCTTTAGGTCGTGCCGTGTTAAAAAGTTGGGATTTTGCCCCTGAGGTGATGGAAGTAGTTGAGCGATGGGCTGATTTGCCCTATTTACCCGACCATGTTACCTACTTAGATTTTATCCGTGCCGCGGCATTCTACACTGGCGAGTTACGCGCAGGAGCTGATTTTGAGCAGCGGATGGATGTGTTTGTTAGCCGTGGATTACCCGTCTCGGCGAATGACTTAGCAAGTGATGAATTTATGGATAAATTCCATTCAATCAAAGAAAGTTACCAGTAATCCTAGGGCTTAGAAGGAAATTAATCTTGTCCTATGGTGAGGAAATATTGGTCATTAGCTTACGCTGTAAGATTGAGGCCTAGATATGGTTATTCTGGAGTTTATCAGTTTAGCGTTGGTTATCGTTTTGATCGCCGTGCTGTTTCTTTTACGCACAAGATCCCAAGCATTGCGCCAACAGCAGCAATTCTTAGCACAGTTATGCCCTCAACTTGAAAAGCAAAAGACGGACCGAAGCCCACTTAACATTGCTGATGTGCCGCAAGAGTATGCGTCCCTGTATCATTCCTTAAATGAGATGCTCGCTGCACTGCCAGCGGGCATGGGCAAAGATAAGCTGACAGGCTTAAATAATCGTGTGGGACTTAAACGCGCACTGGCTTCGTTAATGCCTATCACACAAGGTACTTTAGTACTTATTGATATTTATCGTTTTCGCTATGTGAACGATCTTTTTGGGTTTGTGTTTGGCGATATTTTGCTAAAACAGTTTGCCGATCGGTTAACTGGCTTAAGCCTAAAGCCGAAACTGATTGCCCGCTTAAATGGTGATGAGTTTTTTCTCTATTATGAGCAGAGTTTGTCGCAGGAGTCGTTGCTGCATTTACGTGGTCGCTTGCAGGTACCCTTTAAAATTAAGGATACGCCAGTCAGTGTGCGCCTACAAATTGGCTGTTTGCAATTAGCGCAGCACCATGCCGACGTGAGTAATATGCTCAGAAGACTCGATTTGGCACTCAAAAAAGCCCGTTCAACTCGAATCGAAATTGCCTGTTACAGTGAGAATGACGATATTCGCCAGCTGCGAGAATTAAAGATTATTGATAGCTTGCCTAATGGTTTACAACGCAATCATTTATACATGGTTTACCAACCTAAGCAGGATGTTGCTTCAGGCGGATGCACTCAGGTCGAGGCATTAATCCGCTGGGAACATGAAGAGCTAGGATTGGTTTCTCCTGGGGAATTTATCCCACTTGCCGAATGCGCGGGTATGATCGATCTCGTTAGCCATTGGGCCTTAGAACAAGTGCTCCAGCAGCAGGTAAAATGGCGATTAGCGGGGATTTCTGTTTGTGTTGCGTTGAATTTATCGACTCGCGATCTCGATAGTGAAACCTTACCCCATGAAATCGATGCGCGCCTAAAGCATTACCAGTTACCGCCAGAATGCTTAATGATTGAAATTACTGAGAGTACTTTGATGGCAGATTTAAATAAGGCCGTTGATACCTTAGCGCAAATCCGCAGCCTTGGGGTAAAACTCGCCATCGATGATTTTGGTACTGGTCATTCTTCCCTCGCTTATTTAAAACATTTACCTGCAAACGAAGTGAAGATTGATAAAGCATTTCTTGAGGATCTGAAACCGAACGAACCCTCTGAATATATCCTTGAGGCCAGCATTAATATTGCTAAAAAACTCGGTTATGAAGTAACGGTCGAAGGCGTTGAAACCCAAGAGGTGCTTAATTTCTTAGTCAAGATGGGCGTCGATCGGATTCAAGGCATATGCTACGCCAAGCCAATGCGGGCAGTAGAGCTTGAGATGCACTGGCATCGACTCCGTCCTGCACCCAAAATGCTTTGCGTCAATATGGGGTCACATTCCTAAGCTTAATTGAGTGATTAACTCTGCTGGCATCGGCGCGAGTTGTCGCGCTTGATTCATACAGACCATTTCAATGGTGGCCGTGACCGCAGGTTTTTTGCCGTTGGGTCGCCAAATTTCCTGCTGCCATACAGTGCGGTATTTACTCTCAAAGTAGAACTTAGTGCGGATATCGATGATGTCGGCAAATTCCACGCCTTCGTGGCACAACATATCACTGCGATACACGGCGAAACCTAATTGTTGCTGTTGCCAGAGCTCGCGTAAACGCTCGGCGCCAATCACATGCTCACGGGCGCGCTCGAAGTATTTCAAAAAGTTCGGGTGATACACCACACCAGAAAAGTCGGTATCTTCGTAGTAAATTTGCACAGGAAAAGAATAAGTCGGGCTAAATTGCGGCATAAAATCATCGATATAGAATTATTCATTTGAGCGCAGTCTAGCGGTTTATTTTGTGAAACAAAACCCAAGAGAGTCGCTCAGTCCCATTGGAATGGGGGATGAGTATAAAAAGCAAAAGTAAAAAGCCATATTCGCCGAAACGAATATGGCTTTTTTGTAGGGTAATCGATGCGTTAGCGAATGATCATTTGATCGCGCTCAGGTCCAACTGACACCATGCTGACGCGCACGCCCATGAGGGCTTCGATGCGTTCAACATAATGTTGTGCAGCCTTTGGCAGACTTTCGAAGGTACGGCAAGTGGTGATGTCTTCACTCCAGCTTTCCATTTGCTCATACACTGGGCTTAATGCAGCTGTTTGTGGCCAAATTGGGTTCTCAGTGTGCTCACCGTCGTAGGCAACACAAATCTTGAGATCTTTCATGCCTGTCAGGCAGTCAATCTTGGTCAGGGCGATTTCAGTTGCTGCTTGCAGCTCAACACCATTACGAGTAGCAACGGCATCGAAGTAACCCATATCACGTGGACGACCCGTAGTCGCACCAAACTCGTTGGCGTTTTTACGGAAGTCATCCTGCTCTTCCATCGCGGTAACTAAAGTACCCGTACCGACAGATGAGCTAAAGGCTTTGGCTACGGCAATGATGCGCTCTGGGCGCAGCGCGGGTAAGCCACTGCCTAAACCTGCGAAAGCCGCTGTTACGTTAGAAGAGGTTGTGTACGGATATTCACCGTAAATTAAGTCACGACCTGCGCCTAATTGCGCTTCAAACAGTAAGTTAGCATCTTGTTTTTGCAGCGCTTTTAATGGCTCTGTCACGTTACAGATAAAGGGACGCCATGGCGCGGTGACATCTAATAACCACTGAGTCATTTCGGCGGCAGTTTGGGAAAAGTCACAGCTTGGATAGAGCGCCTTTAATTGTGGTAGCTTCCAATCAAGCATAAATTGAATGCGCTCTTGCAGCACTTCGGGTTGCTTTAACCAACCAACCAGAATGCCTTTTTTCATCACGCGATCGCCATAGGCTGGAGCGATACCTTGACGGGTTGAACCGTAGGCCAGATCGCCTAATCGTTGTTCTTCTAAGGTATCTTCCAGTGCGTGGATCGGTAAGCAAAGGGTTGCGCGGTCAGAAATGCATAATTTAACTTCAATGCCAGCCGCTTCGACTTCGGCGATCTCAACACTGAGTTTTTCAGGGCTGATCACCATGCCAGGGCCGAGTACTGCAACGCAGTTTGGATTGAAAATACCGCTAGGTAATTGGTGTAATTTAAAGGTGCCATAGTCGTTTACGACTGTATGGCCTGCGTTGTTACCGCCTTGAAAGCGAACACTCGCAGCAGCATCTGCGGCTAAATAATCTACGATGCGGCCTTTGCCTTCATCACCCCAATTTGCACCCACAACTACGATAGACGGCATAACATCATCTCCACAGGAATTAAGCGGTTATGCTAGACCCCGTTATCGAATAAGAGAAATTAATTATAGTTATCACATCGATAAGAAAGTCATATATCATGACGCAATTGGGAATGATGGATGGAGATAAAAGCAATGCTCGAACTTCATTGGCTAAAAACCTTTGTGACATTGGCTGAGTGTAAACACTTTGGTAAGGCAGCTGCGGCGCTGCATATGACACAGCCCAATGTCAGCCTGCATATCAAACAACTTGAGCAGAACACGCGGGTGAAGTTGATTGAACGTAATCCGTTTAGGTTAACTCAGGCGGGGTTCCGTTTGCTCGAGAGCAGCCAGAAGACCTTGATGGAGTTGCAAGTGTGTCAGGCGGATCTCAATGCCATCAACGATCTTAGCCAAGGTACCTTAACCATAGCGGCTAGCGACATCATTTCTCGCTTGTTGTTAATTCAGCCTTTTCAATTGTTTAAAGCGGAATTCCCCGGGATTGATTTTTCCTTGTTGAATACGACTTCGTTTCAAGCCTCGGAACTGGTCACCAATGCCGAGGCGGATTTAGGTTTTGTCATCGCCCAGAAAGAAAGTCAGCCGCTACATTTTACTGAGTTGCAGCAAATCAAATGGTGCGCACTTGGGAATAATTTAGCGCTATGGCAGCAGAGTCAAGGGCGTGATGATATGCCATTAGCGGAGCAACCTACCTTGATTTTACTTGGGCACGATACCCGTACCCGCGAGCTGCTTGATCCCGCCTTACCTAGCTTAAATTTGCCTCGCTATCGGATTATGGAAGTCGGCAGTGTTGATGCCCAAATCGATTGGGCTGAGGCTGGTTTTGGGGTGGCTATTGTGCCTGAGTTTTCCATTTACACTAAGACAAACTTAAAGAGTAAGGTGACACCACTGCCGGATTTTCCAAGTACAAGCCTAGGCTATATTGTGCGCCAAAATCAGATTTTATCTAAAGCCATTAAACAGTTATTGCAGTGGGTCAATCAAGAGATTATCCGCATTCAAGGGTAGAGTGTGGGGAGCTAACTTCAAGGCTGGATTAGGTAATTAATTAGCACTCAACAATTGCAGATATTGGCCATTTTTTTTCAGCGTGGATAAGCCTTGATCGAGGGCTTTAGCCAATAACGCAGCTTTAGGGTTTTCCTTCGAGAACGCTAAATAAATCTGACTGCTGTGGTTGTCAAAGGCGGCAATGACTTCATCGCTTACACCCATTTTTTGCAGGTTTTCTTGTGCGACAAGATCAAACATAACAGCCGCATCGATTCGGCCAATCAGCAGCAAATTGATAAGTTGCTGTTGGGTGGCGACCGTGACGATGTTCAATTGACGTTGTTTGACTAATTCAGGAAATTCGTCCCCATATTCATAGCTTTTTATTACTCCAACATTGCTGCCTTTTGGTATTTGCCATTTGTTTTCAGCAAGTAAAGAACGTTGCTTTCGTTGATAGAATGAGGCTTTTGCGACAAATAATGGCATATCCCCAAAGACGAAACGTTGCTCTGTGCTGGCTTCTCTGGTGACATTAAATACTCCATCGACAGCCCCTTTTTCGGCCATCATCAAGGCTCGGCTGTAGGGCACAACAAGACTATTGACCTCAATGTGAGCTTGTTTAAATGCGGCTTCGATCAGTCGATGAGAAATGCCTTGGCCAAACTGGTTTGCAAATGGGGGCCAACTGTCTTCGGCTGCTAAGGTAACAGTCTGAGATGAGGAGCTTTGTGTAAAATTTTGACTTTCTTGAGCTTTAGCTTGATGGCTGACTAAGAATAACAATAATAGTGAGGTACTCAGTAAAAAAAACAGTGTCGAAAAACGTCGCTGCTCAATTATAGCCTTAGTCTCACCGCAAACACGCATTTTATGTCCATATTAGCCTATTCCTAATGGGGTAACTTATAGCATAAGTCTTTATTATGAGGCCAATTATTTTGAGCTGTGCACATACAATTGTGAACCTCACTTTACCTACAGATAACGAGTAAATGGTACCTATTAGACTAGAGGTAGTGAGGGCGAAGATGGCTAGCTGGTGAGCTAGGGTTAAAGATATGATGGTTTATCTGGCGCTACCTCGGTTTACCCTTTGCAGTAACTAAAGTTGAGCGTGTTTTTTATATTGTTATTCAACGTATTGGCTTAGTTTTGATTCAGCGATTATAGGCCGTTAAGTATCAAGGTTATCGAAAAATGCTTGTTGCACCTGTAGAAAATAGCTGGTTTAGTGGAGGTGAATCACCACTAAGCCTAAATCTTTTGAAAGTATTTAGGGGGCGTTTTCAGGTTAAATTGCTGTAAAAATACCCCGAAACTTCAATACGCCATTAATGCAAGATAATCGCGATGGGGTGTTGAATTTGAATCAATAAAACAACAATAAGGACAACCAATGGAATATCCTCTCGTCAGTACCCAATGGCTCGAAGCGCATCTTACCTCGCCTGATTTAGTGTTACTCGACGCCAGTATGGCCGTGGTTTTGGGCAAAGAGCCGATCGTCTATTCAGAGCCTGTATGTATTCCTCGCTCGAGGCGCTTTGATGTGGAAGAGGATTTTTGCGATAAAACGTCTTCTCAAACCCATGCCTTACCAAAATTTGAACAGTTTGTAGAAGGAATTGCCAAGCTTGGTATTAGCCCGAACAGCGTGGTTGTTATCTATGATAATCAAGGTATTTATTCATCTCCGCGCGCTTGGTGGATTTTCAAAGTAATGGGATTTCACCGTGTGTATGTGCTCGATGGTGGCTTACCTCAATGGATGGCTGAAGACAGAGTCACCTCATCTCGCTACCAGGAAGAAGGGATAGATTATGGCGCAAGCGATAGTGAGGAACTGACTGCTGTACTGGAATATCAGCCTGCGAAGGTGATGGATGCTGAGGCTGTGTTAGCCAAGCTTGATGATAGCGATAGTGCGATTATTGATGCACGGGGATCGGCGCGTTTTTTAGGCCAAGTGAGTGAGCCGCGATCTGGAGTCCGCAGCGGGCATATTCCCCATTCGGTCAATCTCCCCTTTGGTGACGTGCTCAATGGTTTCAAAATCAAAGATGTGGCCGAATTGGTTAAGCTGTTTCAAGGGCTTGTTAGCGATAAACCGTTAAGGATTTTTAGCTGTGGCTCGGGTATTACCGCCTGTATTTTAATCTTAGCCTCGGTCGCTTCGGGGCATACTGATGCTGTACTTTACGATGGTTCTTGGGCTGACTGGGGCAGTCGCAACGATTTACCCATCGAGCGTTAAACGATATTAGGTGGAGTGCTGTCCTTCGGAATGCTAACCTTGCCGCAATCAATTGACGGTGATATGTCCTTTGACTTATCAAGGAGTTTGTCATGATAACCAGATTGTTCGATAAATTGATCTTCGGCTTTATCTTAGTGATGGCGCTGCAACTCCCCCAATTAGCCGATCATTATCAGCAGTTTTTGGCTGGGCTCTATACTTCGACCCAATGGCAAGTTGAGGGCTATAAGGCAACGGCTAAGGCGTATCACTTCAGCGATGTGGAAACCATGATCGCCCGCCATTTGCAAAATGAAGAGCCTAGCGTTAGGGCGGATGCCGAGCAAAAGCGCCAGACGTTGGCTCTGCTGCAAACACTTCAACAGGGAATGCTGACTTTTGAGCAGGGCAATCTCTTCGAGAAAACCGCCTATATGTTCAATCTCGCTCGTTTTGAATATTTAGAGCAGACTATTGTTAACTTTAAGCCTGGCATCCCGTTAACCGCCAGTGGTATCGGTTTTGGCGTGTTGGTGGCGTTAATCGTGCATTATCTTGGTTCACTGCCTTTTATTCTGTGGGCAAGGCGGCGTAGGCGGATTAAATTAACCCGCGCCCTATAGGTCGTTGGATACTTGCGCGTTTATCCAACGACAGAGCAAACCTTAGAATAAGTCCTTAAACCTGTGGTACAGCATACCTGCAGCCAGCATAGGCGAGCGGAATGTGGGGCCGCCAGGGAAGGTCATATGCTTAATCTTGGCGAATACATCAAAATATCCTGCTTGCTGACAAATGGCTTCGGCTAGGAGTTTTGCTGCCATGTGGGTGGCATTTACGCCATGACCTGCATAGGCTTGGGCGTAAAAAATATTACTCGCATCGGGTAGGCGACCAATTTGCGGCATACGGTTGGCGCCAATGCCTATCATGCCGCCCCATTCGTAATCGATGCGGATGCCTTTTAATTGTGGGAATACCTTTTCAAGATTGGGCCTAAGTGCTGCCTCTATATCCTTTGGATCTTTTCCTGAATAAGTACAAAGGCCACCAAACAGTAAGCGTCTATCCGCTGATAAGTGGAAGTAATCTAGGGCGATTCGCATATCTGCAAATGCCATGTTTTGCGGGATAAGGCTTTGGCATTGCGCTTCTGTGAGTGGTTCAGTTGCAAGTAGATAACTCCCCGCAGGAAGCACCTTACCGCCGATGTAGCTATTTAATTTATGGCCAATATAGGCGTTGCCTGCGAGTACGAGATATTGGCAAGTCACTTCGCCTTTTGCCGTTAATACTCGCGGTTTATTGCCTGAAATAATCTTTTCTGCGGCGCTGTATTCAAATAATTGCGCACCTAATTCACGGGCAACACGAGCCTCGCCCAAGGCCAAGTTAAGTGGATGTAAATGGCCACTTCCCATATCCACTAGGGCACCTTGGTAAAATTCTGAGCCGATAACTTCACTGAGTTGGGATTGGGTAAGCAGCTTTATTTCATGCTGATATCCTAGGCTTTTAAGACTGTCGAATTCGTCTTGAAGCTCAATCATATGTCGAGGCTTCACCGCAAGATCGCAATAGCCCATTTGTAAGTCACAATCGATATCATGGGTCTGTATCCGATTGCTAACGATCTCCACGGCTTCAAAGCCCATTTGCTGGATCGCACTGACACCTTCTTGTCCAATTTCGTTTATAAATTGCGCTGGGTCATGGCCAATACCGCGGATCAGCTCACCGCCATTGCGTCCTGAAGCGCCCCAGCCAATTCGTTTGGCCTCAAGCAACACCACACTTAAGCCTCGCTGTCTTAGCTCAATCGCTGTGTTAATGCCGCTAAAGCCGCCACCCACAATACAAACATCTGCCGTTATGCTGCCTTCAAGTTGAGGGTGATCGTAAATTTCTTTAGCAGTATCAAGATAATAAGAGTGAGGGTATTGTTCACTGTGCACTGGAGGTTTAGTGGCCATTAGGGCTCCAAAAAATTGTTTTTATTGTAAATTGGGCTTGTCTCAGTATACTCATCACACTTTTGTGATACTGCTTTAAAGTGTTCGTTTTATTTAACACACTTTTTAGCTAGAATACAACGGAAGCGATTAAACTCACGCTTTTAGGGCTAAAATGTGTTTGGGATGGTGTTTATCCTGAACAACCGTTCTTCATCTATCGGGGCGACCGATCCTTTGGGGAGATGTGAAATTTGGATATTGGAGCCAGTCTCAGAACTGTTCGAAAAATGAAAGGCTTATCCCAACGCGAGTTGGCTAAGCGTGCTGGTGTGACTAACAGTACGATTTCAATGATCGAAAAAAACAGTGTTAGCCCATCCGTCAGTTCTTTGAAAAAAGTATTGTCGGGTATCCCTATGTCTTTAGTCGATTTTTTCTCAATTGAAGCTTCAATTGAGTGTGAGCAAAAAGTGGTATATCGCTCCGATGAACTCCTCAACATAGGTACTGGGCCATTAGAATTCAAATTGATTGGTCGTGATTTTCCCAATCGTGCTATGTCGGTGATGAGTGAAACCTATCCACCGGGTTCGGATACCGGCGAGGAAATGCTGAAACACGAAGGTGAAGAAGCTGCCATGGTGATTGAAGGCAAGTTTGAGCTTACCGTTGGCGACGAGGTATATATCTTAGAAGCGGGTGATAGCTATTACTTTAATAGTGAGCTACCCCATCGATTTCGCAATCCCTTCGATGAGCCTTGTCGGCTGATCAGTGCTACAACCCCTGCTAATTTCTAATTGCGTAACGCTGTCCTAGATTGCCTAGGGTAGCGTTCTCTTTGAGAACCCACTAGTTACTCACCATATTAGCCCGGCTTTGGATTGTAATATATCATTCAAAGTGTAAATAATATTTTTCAAATGAACTTAGGTTTTCAGTCTTTATCTTTGGCTGATTTTTATCCTAACAATACTGTTGATGGTTGTTTTATCATCAAAAAACAAAGATTGTTAGTTTAAGTTTCTGTATTAAAACTAAAAATTACGCATTTAAATCAAACTGTCATTAACAAGTGTTTAACCTCTTGCCTGAGGTTAAATTTCGGTGTACTGTGTGAAAAAATGAACATTAAAAATTAACTTGTTCATTGTACTCGTGAATAAATGCTTGGAAGGTGAGTTATGTCTACCCTGTTACCCCTTATTGGTGTTATTGCGTGTAACCAACGATTGGGTTCACACCCTTTTAATATTGTTGGCGAAAAATACCTATTAGGTGTGGTAAATGGTGCTAAGGGGTGGCCACTTGTGATCCCATCCTTAGGCGCGGACCAACCTATCGAAGCCATTCTGGCAAGACTTGACGGTATTCTGTTTACGGGTTCGCCCTCTAACGTTGAGCCACACCTTTATGCGGGGGTACCGAGTGAAGCGGGTACTCACCACGATCCTAAGCGTGACGCTACGACACTACCACTTATTCGAGCTGCCATTGCTGCGGGAGTCCCCGTGCTTGGGATTTGCCGTGGTTTTCAAGAAATGAACGTGGCTTTTGGTGGCAGTCTGCACCAGAAGTTACACGAAGTGGGCGGTTTTATTGAACATAGAGAAGATAAAGAGGCCTCGTTAGAGGTGCAATATGGGCCATCCCACAGTATTACTGTGGAGCCTGGGGGGGTCATTTACGAGGCTTGGGGCCGTAACTCTGCAGAGGTTAACTCTGTGCATACTCAAGGCGTGGAGCGCCTTGGGATGGGGTTGCGGCCAGAAGCTTGTGCTCCTGATGGTCTTGTGGAGGCTTTCTCCGTGATCGATGCCACTGAATTTGCCCTCGGTGTGCAATGGCATCCTGAATGGAAAGTAAGTGAAAACCCATTTTACCTCTCAATATTCAATGCCTTTGGCGATGCGTGTCGTCGTAGGGCTACAACTCGAGTGAAATAAAATGAATAAGCTAATCGCTTTTTTAAAAGAACGAAAAATCACAGAAGTCGAATGTGTTATCAGCGATATGACTGGTATCGCCCGTGGCAAAATTGCCCCAGTAGATAAATTTCTCGATGAAAAAGGTATGCGCTTACCCGAAAGCGTGTTGCTGCAAACCGTCACCGGTGACTTTGTCGACGATGATATCTATTACAGTTTGCTCGATGATGCCGATATCGATTTTGTCTGCGTTCCCGATGAAAATGCAGTATTTATGCTGCCTTGGACAATTGAAGCTACGGCACAGGTGATCCACGATTGTTACGACAGAATGGGCAATCCTATCGAATTATCACCTCGTAACGTCTTGAAAAAAGTGCTGTCTCTTTATGATGAAAAAGGCTGGGAGCCTGTTATTGCACCTGAGATGGAGTTTTACCTGACCAGCCGCAGCGATGATCACGATTTACCCCTCAAGCCGCCTATTGGTCGCTCAGGCAGACCGGAAGCGGGGCGTCAGTCTTTTTCAATTGATGCCGCCAACGAATACGATCCTCTGTTTGAAGACATGTATGACTGGTGCGAAATTCAGGGTTTAGATATTGATACGCTTATCCATGAAGATGGCCCAGCACAGATGGAGATTAACTTCAGTCACGGCAACCCGTTATCACTAGCGGATCAGGTGTTTGTGTTTAAGCGCACTCTACGTGAAGCGGCACTAAAGCATAATGTTTGCGCTACCTTTATGGCAAAACCCGTAACCGATGAGCCGGGTAGTGCTATGCATATTCATCAAAGTGTGATTAACAAAGAAACCGGTAAAAATATATTTACCAACGAAGATGGTACGCAAAGTGCGTTGTTTTTGAGTTATATCGCAGGGCTACAGAAATTTATCCCTGAACTCCTACCTTTGATGGCCCCAAATGCTAACTCGTTCCGTCGATTCTTACCGGGAACCTCTGCGCCCGTTAACTTGGAATGGGGGGTTGAAAATAGGACCTGTGGTTTACGTATTCCGGAATCTTCACCTCAAAATCGTCGTATTGAAAACCGTATACCTGGTGCGGATGCTAACTGCTACTTAGCCATTGCAGCGAGTTTACTCTGTGGTTATATCGGTATGGTCGAGGGACTCAAACCCTCCACACCCGTTCAAGGTAAATCCAATGAAAGCCGGAGCAATAACCCACACTGCTTACCATTAACCTTGGAAGAGGCGTTAGCCGCGATGGAAGAAAGTGATGCCTGTAAGGAATATTTAGGTGAGTCCTTTACCACGGGCTTTGTGGCCGTCAAACAGGCCGAGCTTGAAAATTTCCGCAGAGTGGTGAGTTCGTGGGAGCGAGAATTTTTATTACTCAGTGTATAAAATGTTTTACATAGGTTGCATTGTTTTTGTTCAATATCGTCATGTTGTTAACGGATTCTAACGCCTGACAATGAGAACATTCAAACAGTGATTAAAAATTCTCTGCACCATTTTGGGTTGCTTGCTTAACTTTGGTGCAGAGTGCTTTTAACCTTAAGTGCTTACTTTGGATAAAGGGAAGATTTATCTGCTCTTTTGAGTGCTCATTCATTTAGTGTTTCTGTATGCGGTGCTTGGGTCCTAAGAGTAAATACATAAAGTTGAACCTGTAAGTTTGGTTTTAACTGGCTGTTAGTTAATAACTTTGTAAGATGGTTGCAGCGGTTTCCCTAGGGGCTTGAGGCATTTGCCTTAATATTGCAAGATGTAGGGTGTTACGATAACTAGTCTATTTTTATGCTTGTTAATGCAAATATAGATATAGATAAATTTGGCATGAAATCTGATAATCCCATTCATTGCAGCGACCTAGAGATGAAGGCATTATGGTGCTGTAGAGACTGCCGATGCGGTTTTTAAGGTGTAGCATTGGTCGAGAATAACAACAATAACCGAGCAGATGGTCGGTGACACAATTTCAGAATTGTTAAAGGCAATTCTGCTACCCGAGAAAGGAGAAAGCATGAAGCTATTTAATAAGATGACGACTTTGGCGCTAGTAACCGCAGGATCACTTGCCAGCGTAGCTGCTCAAGCTGAAGAAGTTGTGCGTGTATATAATTGGTCTGATTATATTGCAGAAGACACCTTAGAAAACTTCAAAAAGGAAACTGGGATTCGGGTGATTTACGATGTGTTTGATAGCAACGAAGTCGTCGAAGCTAAGTTATTATCTGGTCGCAGCGGCTATGACATCGTTGTCCCATCCAACCATTTCCTCGCTAAACAGATTAAGGCCGGTGCATTCAAGCCACTAGACCGCTCTAAACTCACCAATTTTAAAAACCTCAATGCTGACCTGATGAAGCTGTTAGAGAAGGCTGATCCAGGTAACCAATATGCAGTCCCTTATCTGTGGGGAACGAATGGTATTGGTTACAACATCAATAAAGTGAAAGCGGCTGTGGGTGAAGATGCACCATTAAATTCTATGGAGCTGATCTTTAACCCAAAATATGCTGAAAAAATCTCTAAATGTGGCTTTGCCATGTTAGATTCGGCCGATGATATGGTGCCACAGGCGATGATTTATCTTGGGCTCGATCCTAACAGTACTAAGGCCGAAGATTACGAAAAAGCCGGTGAGTTACTCGAAAAGATTCGTCCCTATGTGACGTATTTCCATTCATCACGTTATATCTCTGATCTCGCCAATGGTGATATTTGCGTGGCTTATGGTTTCTCTGGTGATGTGTTCCAAGCTGCTGCCCGCGCCGATGAAGCGGGTAATGGCAATAAGATTGGTTACTCTATTCCTAAAGAAGGCGCCAACCTGTGGTTTGATATGTTAGCCATCCCAGCAGACGCCACTAACGTGGAAAATGCTCACAAGCTTATCAACTACTTACTTCGCCCTGAGGTGATTGCACCTATCTCTAACTATGTGGCTTACGCAAATCCTAACGATCCTGCACAGCCCTTAGTCGATGAAGCGATTCGCAATGACCCAGCGATTTATCCACCAAAAGAAGTATTAGATAAATTGTATATTGGCGAAATTCGTCCATTGAAAATCCAACGTGTATTAACTCGCGTCTGGACCAAAGTGAAATCTGGCCAATAATCGACATGGGGCAAGCACAGCTTGCCCCTTTTGATAAACAAGACAATGGCTGCTCCTTTGGACATTAAGTCTTCAAGATTAAATCTCTATTCATTAATTCATTGTGTAAATCTCAAGTGTTGAATGTGTTATCACATCAATACTCGGGTGGAGAAGTACTATGGCAAGCACCTCGGGCGTCACCAATAAACCCACTACAAAGACGCAAGAAAAAGTCCTGCTTAAGATTGAGCGGGTCAGTAAGCTGTTTGATGATGTGCGTGCAGTTGACGACGTATCATTGACGATCAATAAAGGCGAAATTTTTGCCTTACTTGGAGGCTCAGGCTCGGGTAAGTCTACCTTGTTGCGTATGCTCGCGGGGTTCGAAAGACCGACCTCTGGGCGGATTTTTCTCGATGGTGAAGATATTACCGATCTACCGCCTTATGAACGTCCGATCAATATGATGTTTCAATCCTATGCGCTATTTCCCCATATGACAGTGGCACAAAATATCGCCTTTGGTTTAAAGCAAGACAAGTTACCGAAAGCTGAAATTGAGCAACGCGTACAGGAAATGCTCAAGTTGGTACATATGGAGCAATACGGGAAGCGTAAACCGCATCAGCTTTCTGGTGGTCAGCGCCAACGGGTCGCCCTTGCTCGATCTTTGGCAAAACGTCCGAAATTATTATTGCTTGACGAGCCAATGGGTGCACTAGATAAAAAACTACGTACTCAGATGCAGTTAGAAGTGGTTGAAATCCTCGAACGTGTTGGTGTGACCTGTGTGATGGTGACCCATGATCAGGAAGAGGCCATGACCATGGCGGGCCGGATCTCGATTATGAGTGATGGTTGGATAGCTCAAACCGGCTCTCCTATGGATATCTACGAGAGTCCAAATAGTCGCATGATTGCCGAATTTATCGGTTCAGTGAACCTCTTTGGCGGTGAGATTGAAGTGGATGAAGTTGACCATCTCATCATTAAACCCAATGATTTAGTACAGCCTTTCTATGTGGGTTACGGGGTAACCACCAGTGTTGAAGAAAAACACGTATGGCTCGCTGTCCGCCCTGAGAAAACCATTATCAGCCGTGAACAACCTGAAGGTGAATACAACTGGGCTAAGGGCATAGTGCATGATATTGCCTATTTAGGTGGGATCTCGGTGTACTACATTCGCCTTGAAAATGGTCAGATTGTGCAATGCAGTATGACAAACCGTGAACGCCGCGCCGACCATGCAACCTGGGATGATGAAGTGTTTATCAGTTGGGAGGACACCAGTGGCGTGGTGTTAAGATCATGAAGATAAAGTCCAAACTTAAATGGCTTAAAGGACGCTTCTGGACGATAAGTCTACCTTATACTTGGCTATTGCTGTTCTTCGCCTTGCCCTTTGCCATTGTCCTTAAAATTAGTTTCTCTACGGCGGCGATTTCAATTCCGCCCTATGAGGCGACTTTTCAATATGCAGATGATGTACTAAATATCTTCCTGCATTTGGGTAACTATTTGATGTTGCTAGATGATTCGCTGTATTACACCGCGTATCTCAGCTCATTAAAAATGGCACTCATTTCAACCATTGGTTGTTTGATCATTGGTTATCCTATGGCCTACGCCATTGCCCGTGCGCCAGCAAGGTTGCAAACCGTGCTGTTGTTATTGGTGATGCTACCTTCTTGGACCTCGTTCTTAATCCGCGTTTATGCCTGGATGGGGATCTTAAGTAACACGGGGATTATCAATAACACATTGATGTGGTTAGGAGTCATTTCTGAGCCATTGCAAATCTTGAACACCAATATCGCCGTCTATATCGGGATTATCTATGCCTATTTGCCCTTTATGATCTTGCCTCTGTATGCGACCTTAGTGAAGTTAGATATGAGTTTAATTGAGGCTGCTTCGGATTTAGGATCAAGCCGGATTAACACTTTCTGGAAAATTACTTTTCCTTTATCCAAAAGTGGGGTGATTGCTGGATCGATGTTGGTATTTATTCCGGCAGTCGGCGAGTTTGTGATCCCTGAACTGCTCGGCGGTCCAGATTCGTTAATGATAGGTAAAGTGCTGTGGCAGGAATTCTTCAATAACCGTGATTGGCCTATGGCCTCATCACTGGCGATTGTGATGCTGGCACTACTGATTATTCCAATTACCTTATTCCATCGCTATCAAGCACGTAGTTTGGAGAAAGACCTATGAAAAAGCTGAGTTTTTCTTCTGTAATGCTGTGGTTTGGGTTGTTCTTTTTATACGCGCCTATGCTGATTCTAGTGATCTATTCTTTTAACGAATCCAAGCTTGTGACAGTGTGGGGCGGTTTTTCACCTAAGTGGTACGGCGAGCTATTTGCCGATCAGCAGATCCTCGATGCCGTGTGGACCAGCCTAAGAATTGCGTTTTACAGCTCCACTATGGCGGTGATTATCGGCACTATGGCTGCCTTTGTGATGACGCGGTTTAAGCGTTCATGGGCCAAGCTCACCTTGTCGAATATGATCACAGCGCCTTTGGTTATGCCCGAGGTCATCACGGGTTTGTCATTACTGCTGCTATTTGTGCATTTGGCAGATCTTTTGGGGTGGCCGAAAGAGCGCGGCATGGTGACAGTATGGATTGCCCATTCGACCTTCTGTGCGGCCTATGTGGCTGTGGTGGTGTCTTCAAGATTGCGTGAGTTAGACATGTCAATCGAAGAGGCGGCAATGGATCTTGGTGCAACGCCGCTTAAGACCTTCTTCCTGATCACTGTGCCTATGATTTCGCCGGCATTAGTGGCGGGGTGGTTGTTATCCTTTAGTTTGTCACTCGATGACTTAGTGATTGCAAGCTTTGCCTCAGGCCCCGGTGCGACGACCTTACCTATGGTGGTGTTCTCCTCGGTGCGTTTGGGCGTATCGCCTAAGATCAACGCATTGGCAACACTTATCATTCTGTGCGTGTCGTTAATTGCCTTCCTGTCGTGGTATATGGCAAGACGCGCCGAAAAACGTGAACGGATGCCGCTTAACTAACGTGTACTAACATGCACAAATAAGCGGGGATTCCAGTGCTGAGATTCAAGAGAGAGTGAGCAAGCACTGAGTCGAAATCTCTCGCGAAAAGGATGGCCTTGATAGCAAAGGCCATCCTTCTCTATGCCCGCCAAGTCTTCTTATCTGTACCTCTACACTCAATTTTCAAATCTGTTTAAGACATAAAGGATACTTTGTTTGAAATATCAAACATTGTGTAAATTATTGTGCTTTTATGGCTAGTGTTTCCCGATTTGAAGGTGTAGGATGTGATAGTTGTTTAAAATAATGAACATAAAAATCAAGGGAACATCATGTCAGCCATACCTCACACTGGATCATATTATGCGGCATCGGCCAACGATAAGGTTGAGCGCGCGCGTTTACAGGAATCGATTGAAGCCGATGTTTGTGTGATTGGTGCGGGGTATACAGGCCTGTCTGCCGCACTGCATTTACTCGAATCGGGTTTTAGTGTGGTGGTGCTCGAAGCGGCGCGAATTGGTTGGGGGGCCTCGGGGCGTAATGGCGGACAAATCGTCAACAGCTATAGCCGTGACATTGATACCATTGAAAAAACCGTTGGCAAAGAACAAGCCAAGCTCTTTGGTCAAATGGCCTTCGAGGGCGGACGCATCATCCGTGAACGTATTGCTAAGTACAACATTGACTGCGATCTAAAAGATGGCGGCGTATTTGCGGCGATGAACGAAAAGCAGATGGGACATTTACGCCATCAAAAGCAGTTATGGGAAAGCCATGGCCACGTTGGCAAGCTTGAGATGCTCGATGCAAACGGCATTCGAACTGTGGTAAATACTGAGCGCTATGTCGGCGGTATGTTGGACAAGAGCGGCGGTCATATTCACCCGCTGAATTTAGCCTTGGGTGAAGCCCGTGCAGTAGAATCCCTCGGCGGCAAGATTTTTGAAGACTCAGCGGTGCTGCGGGTCGATGAAGGCGATAGTCCTGTCGTACACACCGCTAAGGGCAGTGTAAAAGCCAAGTTTGTGGTGGTGGCAGGTAACGCTTACCTCGGTAAACTTATGCCAGAATTACAAGCCAAGTCTATGCCTTGCGGTACACAAGTGATCACCACAGAGCCCTTGGATGAAGAGCTGGCTGCAAGTCTGTTGCCCCAAGACTACTGCGTCGAAGATTGTAACTATCTGCTTGATTATTTTAGGCTGTCTGGCGACAAGCGCCTGATCTACGGTGGTGGTGTAGTGTATGGTGCCCGCGATCCTGCGGATATTGAATCCCTGATTATCCCGAATATGCTCAAAACCTTCCCACAGTTAAAAGGAGTTAAGGTTGATTATGCTTGGACGGGTAACTTTTTATTGACCTTATCGCGTCTACCACAGGTCGGTCGTATTGGTAAAAATATCTATTACTCACAGGGTTGTAGCGGCCATGGCGTTACTTATACCCACTTGGCAGGCAAGTTAATTGCCGAAATGCTCAATGGTCAAGCCAAGCGTTTCGATGCTTTTGCGGCGCTGCCCCATTATCCCTTCCCCGGCGGACACGCCTTACGTGTGCCTTTTAGTGCGTTGGGGGCATGGTATTACAGTCTAAGAGACAAATTAGGTATTTAATTTATTTGAATTTTTTATACGAGGTAAGGCATTACCTCGCAGCGAGAGGAATTTCCAGTGTTGTTAAAAGACCCGAGTCTGCTGCGTCAGCAATGTTATATCAATGGTCAGTGGTGCGATGCGCAGTCAAAAGAAACTGTCGCTATCGCCAATCCGGCGACGGGCGCGGTGATCGCCAGTGTCCCTGTGATGGGGCAAGCCGAAACTCAAGCGGCGATTGCGGCAGCCGAAGCGGCATTGCCAGCATGGAGAGCACTTACCGCAAAAGAGCGTGGTGCCAAGCTGCGTCGCTGGTTTGAATTACTAAATGAAAACAGTGATGACTTAGCGCTAATGATGACCACTGAGCAGGGCAAACCCCTTGCCGAAGCTAAGGGGGAAGTCACCTACGCCGCCTCCTTTATCGAATGGTTCGCCGAAGAAGCGAAACGCGTCTATGGCGATACGATTCCTGGGCATCAGGGCGATAAACGCATCATGGTGATCAAGCAGCCCGTGGGCGTGACCGCGGCTATTACCCCTTGGAACTTTCCTGCGGCGATGATTACCCGTAAAGCCGCGCCAGCACTGGCTGCCGGTTGTACTATGGTGGTGAAACCTGCGCCGCAAACGCCTTTTACCGCATTAGCCTTAGCCGTGCTTGCCGAGCGCGCCGGGATCCCCGCTGGGGTATTCAGTGTGATCACCGGTGATGCTATCGGCATTGGTAATGAGATGTGCAGTAACCCAATCGTGCGTAAGTTGTCTTTCACCGGCTCGACCCAAGTGGGTATTAAGTTAATGGAGCAATGCGCGCCGACTCTGAAGAAATTATCTTTAGAATTAGGCGGTAATGCCCCATTTATCGTATTCAACGATGCCAATATCGATGCGGCGGTCGAAGGCGCCATGATCGCTAAGTATCGCAATGCGGGGCAGACCTGTGTTTGTGCAAACCGCATCTATGTCCAAGCGGGTGTGTATGACGAATTTGCCCGCAAGCTCAGCATTGCTGTGGGCAAATTAAAGGTCGGTGAGGGCATTACTGAAGGCGTCACTACAGGACCGCTTATCAATCGCGCGGCGGTCGAAAAAGTCCAGAGCCATCTTGAGGATGCGCTCAGCAAAGGGGCGACGGTGGTTGCGGGCGGCAAGCCCCATAGCTTAGGTGGCAACTTCTTCGAGCCCACGGTACTGACGCATGTCGATAGCAGTATGCGCGTGGCCCGTGAAGAAACCTTTGGCCCACTGGCGCCGCTGTTTAAGTTTACCGATGTGGACGATGTGATTAAGCAAGCCAATGATACCGAGTTTGGGTTAGCGGCTTATTTTTATGGCCGTGATATCTCCTTAGTGTGGAAAGTGGCCGAGGCATTGGAATACGGCATGGTAGGCGTCAACACCGGGTTGATCTCCACCGAAGTCGCGCCGTTTGGCGGAATGAAATCCTCAGGGCTCGGCCGAGAAGGCTCTAAGTTCGGTATCGAAGAATATTTAGAAATCAAATATATCTGTATGTCTGTTTAAGTGACTGACGCTTGACAGGCAATGCGACTTCAGCAAGTTGGGAATGCAAGTAAGGAACACAAAATGAGCACAACTAATGATTCATTAATGGCACGTCGCCAAGCCGCTGTAGCTGGTGGAGTGGGTCAAATTCACCCAATTTTTACTGCCCGCGCTGAAAACGCGAGTGTGTGGGATGTTGAAGGTCGAGAGTTTATCGACTTTGCCGGTGGTATTGCTGTGCTCAACACTGGGCATTTACATCCTAAGGTTAAGGCGGCTGTTGCGGCGCAGCTTGAGGACTTCTCCCACACCTGTTTTATGGTGCTGGGTTATGAAAGCTATATTCAAGTCTGTGAAAAACTGAATCAGTTAGTGCCGGGGGATTTTGCCAAGAAGACGGCCTTATTCACCAGCGGCTCAGAAGCGGTTGAAAATGCAGTTAAAGTTGCTCGAGCATACACTAAGCGGGCGGGCGTGATTGCCTTTACCTCGGGTTACCATGGTCGCACTATGGCGGCACTGGCGTTAACGGGAAAGGTTGCGCCTTATAGTAAAGGTATGGGGTTAATGTCGGCCAATGTGTTCCGCGCTGAGTTTCCCTGTGCGCTACACGGCGTGTCCGATGATGATGCGATGGCGTCTATCGAACGCATCTTTAAAAATGATGCGGAGCCAAGTGATATTGCCGCAATTATTCTCGAACCTGTGCAGGGCGAAGGCGGGTTTTATGCCGCTTCGCCAGCCTTTATGCAACGTTTACGTGCACTTTGTGACCGCGAAGGCATTGTGCTTATCGCCGATGAAGTGCAAACGGGGGCGGGTCGCACGGGGACCTTCTTCGCGATGGAGCAAATGGGCGTGAGCGCCGATATCACAACCTTTGCTAAATCTATTGCTGGTGGTTTCCCTCTTTCAGGTATTACGGGTAAAGCTGAAGTCATGGATGCTATTGGTCCCGGTGGCCTTGGCGGCACCTACGGCGGTAACCCGCTGGCCTGTGCAGCGGCGCTTGCCGTACTTGAGGTGTTTGAAGAGGAAAAGCTGCTTGAGCGTGCCAATGCGATTGGCGAGCGGATTAAGTCGGCGTTAAATACCATGCAAGTCGAACATCCACAAATTGCCGATGTGCGTGGTCTAGGGGCGATGATCGCCATTGAATTAATGGAAGATGGCAAACCTGCACCTCAGTACTGTGCTCAAATCTTAGCCGAAGCAAGAAACCGAGGATTGATTCTCCTCTCCTGCGGCACCTACGGAAACGTGCTGCGTATTTTGGTGCCATTGACAGTGCCAGACGAGCAGCTTGGAGCGGGGCTGGGCATTCTTAAGGCCTGCTTCGATGCCGTGTTAAAAGGTTAACAGAGATAAAAAATCCCGCTTAGGCGGGATTTTTTATGGCGTGGTTTAACGCTTAATTTCCATCAGGATTTGCAGTGCACGCTCACGTTTGTCCTGATCATACAAATCGTTGGTAAAGATAAACTCATCGACACCTAGTTCTTTCACTATCATCTCTAAGCGGTGCTTGATGGTGGTGGGGCCACCGGTGACGGATAAGCCTAAGAAGTTATCGACATAGGTTTTTTCCTGCTCGCTCCACAAGCCATCCATGCTCTCCACTGGCGGTTTTAACCAAAGCGCCTCACCACGGATTAGCGCAAGCACTCGTTGCTTGGAGGTGGTACTCAAGTATTCGGCTTCGGCGTCTGTCTCGGTGGCGATAAGCGGCAGGCCAAGCATGACATAGGGCTTATCCAACACCTTAGATGGCTTAAAGTCGCGGCGGTAAATCTCAATCGCATCGTAGAGGAACCTTGGCGCAAAATGCCCTGCAAAGACATAGGGTAAGCCGCGCTGTGCTGCAAGCTGGGCGCTAAACAGGCTAGAGCCAAGTAGCCATATCGGCACATGGGTGCCTTCGCCGGGAATCGCTCTGACGGGATGATGGCCATTGTAGTCGCCGAGTAAGGTTTGTAACTCGCTCACCTCGGCGGGAAATTGCTCCGCGCGGCTCATATCGCGGTTAAGGGCGCGACTAGTGATTTGATCGCTCCCTGGGGCGCGGCCAAGCCCTAAATCGATACGCCCAGGATAAAGACTCTCGAGCGTACCAAACTGCTCGGCAACCACTAGGGGCGCATGGTTGGGCAGCATAATCCCACCCGCGCCGACGCGAATGCGTTTAGTATTCTCGGCAATATAGCCAATTAATACCGATGTCGCGGCGCTGGCGATACCGGGCATATTGTGGTGCTCGGCAAACCAGAAACGATTAAAGCCTAAGTCATCGGCCACCTTAGCGTATTGCAGGCTGGCGCGTAGCGTGTCTCCGATACTGGCGCCATAGCGAACAGGGGCAAGCTCTAACAGTGAAAAGGGAATCTCCGCCAGGGGAGATTTAGTCGCGGGCACAGCCTGCGATGGGATGACAGATGATGTTGAAGTAGATGATGTAGCCATAAATTAAGCGCCTCTTTGCGTGTGTCAGCTCTGTCGCAACGGCCTTATTTGGTGTCCCACGGATGAATGTGGTGGGCGCTAAAGCGATTGTTCTGTCAGTGCTGATGGAGTCTTACCCTAGGATATGGTGACGTATCAACGATAAACAAGCTCAAGGCTTTAGCTTAACACTGAGTTAAAATTGGAACCGAACATCTTAGTTTTGCAAACAGGGGTGAAAGCCTTATCCCAAGCCGATGCATGAAAAATCAGCACAGAAAGTTCAGATTGTTTGGTGATGAGCAGTAACCTAAAGGTATAAAAAAACTGCCGCAAGCGGGGCTTATCGGCAGTTTTTATCGCTCACATATGACTTATGCGAGTGAAGGATTATTGCTCGGCTTTCACATCACGTAGTGAGGCCGCCGCGTTATCTTCAATACTGTTATGGGCGTGATGACTTTCGGTCAAACGGCGCATCAGTGGTAATACGGCTAAGGCGATAAAAGTACAAACCACGGCTGCAATACCTAATTTATTGAATAGATTGGTATAAACTGGCAGAGTTTGCAGTGGGTCGACTAAGTCCTGTGGCACGCTGGCAAAGTTAGCCACAACGCCGCCCAAGTACTGGGAAATCCCCGATGCCACGAAATACGCGCCCATCATAAAGCCGCCCATGCGAGCCGGTACGTAGCGGGCGATCATGGCTAAACCAAGACCACTCACCAGCAGTTCGCCGAGTGAGTAAGAGGCATAACCCCAGATCATTACCCAAGAAGAGGTTTTACCCTCAACGGCAAATTGACCTGCAAATCCATAGATAAAGAAGCCAATCGCGACAACCGCAAAACCTAAGGCAAACTTAGCGGCAATCGAAAAGTCTTTATTATTACGACCTGCCCAAGAATAACTCCAAGCTAAAACTGGGCTTAACACCATGATCCAGATTGGGTTTAGTGCTTGGAATTGTGCAGGAGACCAAGTCCATAAATGGGTACCAAAGACTTGGAAATCCCAATCGACGTTACGCAGCGCAAACAGGGCCAGCGAAGTCGACATTTGTTGATAGAAGATAAAGAAGAAGACGGTTTGCACTGTGAGGATAAGCGCTGCGATAAGGCCTGCACGCTCACTTGGCTCACTGGTACGAATTAAGTGGAAGAAAATCCCTAATACTGCCACACCCGCGGCATACACGAATACTCGGGCAACATCTTCATATTCAAGAATGATGGCCGAAGCAACAACGGAAAGTGCCGCTAATATCAATACGATCGCAAGATTCTTTTTGTTGACGGGGCGAGTATCAGGCTCTGAACCATAGTTGGCGAGGCTCTTATACATCAGGGCATAGTTACCTAAGCCGACGATTAGGCCCACACAGCACACGGCAAAAGCGGCATGCCAGCCAAATTCGTTACCATATTGCGCGTTAACATAGTCCTTAATCCAAGGCGTTAACAGCATAGAGAAAGTCGAACCTACGTTTACCGCCATGTAGTAGATGGTAAAGGCGCTGTCGATCTTAGAGTCATCACCTTCGTAAATCTTACGGACTAAGTTACCGGCATTGGGTTTAAATAGGCCGTTACCGACCACAATCACCCCAAGAGCGGAGAACATAAACCAAGTGTTTTCGGTCGGCACTGTCATCAGGGCATAGCCGACAGATAAAATCCCCGCACCGAGCAACATAGTGCGTTTGGTGCCGAGAATTTTATCCCCAACCCAACCACCTATGGCTGGCGACACGTAAATCAGCGCCGCACAGGCACTCCAAACTAAGTTTGCACGGGAGTCATCAAAGCCAAGACGCTGCACCATAAAGTACACGATCAGCGCTTGCATGCCGTAATAACCAAAACGTTCCCATAATTCGATAAGTGACACAGTCATAAACGAATGTGTCTTGCTTACCTGATTGGTACCAAGAGTCATAAAGCTTGCTTCCGTTATTGTTGTTTTGTGTTTAAGGCCAAGAGTATAAGGCGATAGCCTGCGCAAACCAATGCCACAACGCCAAAGAATAGACTTTGTTACAAATGAAATGGGTGTTTTTAATCTGGAATTAATTTTTGTAAAAAAGTGTGGCTCGCTAATCTTTGTGGTTTGTGAGTTTGGTCATATTTGCGTTCATCGATTTGGGATAAATATCAAATTGCCACCTATTGGGATAAAGGTCGCAATTGGCCCTAAATCTGTCGGTGAAAAGTTTTACTTATAGTTAACAATTCACTATCTTAAAGACTGGTAATCCCGACGCAGAGTGCTATTTTTTAAATTAGTCAGCAAAAATAAAAATGAACTAGATCAAAATAATTAGGCTCTTGACCTTATATTTGGAGTTTACTCGATGAAGCATTTGTCCATCAGTACTAAGTTGTTGTGGATCACTTCCGCCTTATTTCTCTCAATAGTGGCTATTCTCTCCATCAGTCTATGGTGGACCCTCTCGGATCAAAATGCTGAACTTTCCTATCAGGTTCAAGAAACATTGCAAAAGGAGACCCACGATAAGCTTGAAGCGCGAGCGGGCGAATATGGCGAAATGGTCGCAGGTTTTATCAACGAAGCTTACCGGATCCCTTATTCCTTTTCAGGCATACTTGAAAGCACGTCAGAAGAATTGCCACTCAAGCGTGATCGTTTAGAACTCGCTGTGGCTGCTGTGTTAAAGAAAAATACGCAAATCTCGTCAATGTATGCCCAGTTCGAAGCTAATGGGTATGATGGACTCGACAGTGAATTTTTAAATGTTAATGTCAGCCATAGTGTTGCTTCATCTGGAGCATTGGAGGTGTATTACACTCGCAATGATGATGGCACAGTTGAACATAACCAAGTTGATGATTCATCGGAAAAATATAAAACAACTCTCAACGAATTTGGTATACGAGATGCTGAATGGTTTTTATGTGCAAAGGAGACCTTAAAGCCTTGTTTAATGGAACCTTATCTCTACGAAATCACCCCTGGCAATACAGCGTTAATGACGTCGTTAACGGTTCCTGTACTTAAGCATAAACAATTTATTGGTGTGGTTGGGGTGGATCTCAACCTACCAGTATTCCAAGTGTTAATTGATAAACTGTCTAAAAGCCTTTATGACGGCCAAGCTAAAGTGACTTTGCTCAGTACCCGTGGTTTAGTGGTTGCCGCAAGCCACTACAGTAAAAAGGCGCGTCCGTTAGCCGAGTCTATTGACCCCAAATTGGCAACACAAATTGTTGGATTGCATAAAAATGGCGGTTACATGGCAAATGACGATGAAATTATCGTTGCCTATCCGATTAATATTCCCCTTGCCAACGCAGAGTGGTCACTTGCGATTCAAGTCCCTAAATCAATGGCACTCAAGAGTTCGATTCAACTAAATGAAAAAATGGACGAAATGGCAACATCACTTGGCAGCATCTTATTGATTGTTGGCCTAGCGGTTTCCATTTTAGCGGTTGTTACCATCAGCATAGTGATCCGCAGCGTGATTGCACCGCTCAAAGTCATTCAGGGACGCGTTGAAAATTTAGCCAGTGCCGATGGCGATTTAACTCAATCGATTGAAGTCGATTCACACGCAGAACTTATCGCTCTGGGTAAAGGATTTAATTCCTTTATCAATAAACTTAAGGATTTAATCTCCGAGCTTAAAGCGTTGGCAGGGCGGACACAGGAGGAAAGTTTATCCTCTGCAAAAATTGCAGAATTAACCCGCGATAGCGTACATCGTCAATATGGTGAGATTGAGAGTGTTGTGACTGCGGTTAATGAAATGAGTGCTACAGCCCTTGAGGTTGCCAAAGCTTCTGAACAAACCGCTGCCGAAACGGAGGCTATGTCACGCAATGTGCGTCTCAGTGAAGAGAGTCTGACTAAAGCGATGGATTATGTGACTACTATGTCGCAAGAGTCTATGCAGGCTAAAGTCGCCGTCAGTAAAGTGGCTGAAAGTAGCACTAATATTAGCCGTATCCTCGAAGTGATTAGCTCCATTGCCGCGCAAACAAACTTACTCGCTTTAAATGCGGCTATTGAGGCTGCTCGCGCAGGTGAGCAAGGACGGGGTTTTGCGGTGGTTGCCGATGAAGTAAGGGCACTTGCCTCCAAAACCCAAAGCTCCACTGACGATATTAGCGTGCTGATTGATGCGCTCCAAAAAGAGGTTCTTAGTGCATCGGGGATTATTGATAAAGGTGCTGAGCGTGCACAAATGGCCGTTTCGCAAACGGAGCAAGCACTTACCTCCCTTAATTCTATGGTTAGCCAGATTGAGGAGATTTCAGCGCAAGTGACCCATATTGCTGCGGCGGCAGAGGAGCAAAGTGCCGTTACTGAAGAGGTTAATCGAAATATTACTGGCATATCCGACTCAGCCTCTGAACTCGCTCGTCTTGCAGGCGAAGCACAGCAAAGCAGCGTCGTTCTCGCCGAGCTGGTGAAACAACAACATCAGCAATTAGGTAAGTTAAAAACCTAACCAGATGGTCAGCCTCCTGCTATTTAAGGTCTGACAGGTTTTCTAACCTTATCAAGGCGCTAACGTGGTTATCAGTTAGCGCCTTTGTTTTTGCTTTAATTGGGCCATTACCTAAAGGGACAAATCGAAATCGCGTTTGAGTTAGTTATCAGGAATGAGTCGCGTTGGTATGAGTCAGTATCGACAGATTGCAGAAACAAAAAAGCCCATTATTAAATGAGCTTTTTTGTTGAATTTGGTGGTGGCCCCTCACGGACTTGAACCGTGGACCTAACGATTATGAGTCGTGTGCTCTAACCAACTGAGCTAAGGGGCCTACTAAAGGCAATCGTCATCACCTAAAGCGAGTGGCAGTATACTAAGCTTGTTTGCGCTTGTCACCCGTGTTTTTCGATGAAATTCACCGAATTGATTCAATTGGTTATCTGTTAATCAACAGTTGTTTCTGCAAAGGTTTTTTGCCGTGCGATTCATGGTGCAAGGTAATTTAACTCTCTGATTTTGAAAGGGGGTTGAGCTGTATATTGTGCTGGTTTGTTACTCGTTAACTGAATGATGGCGAAAAAAAGCCCCGCAGTGCGGGGCTTAGGCTTAATATTTGACACTTATCTATTCGTCTATCTATTCGTCTAAGAAGGACTTTAAGATTTCTGAGCGTGAAGGGTGACGCAGTTTACGCAGCGCTTTTGCTTCAATTTGACGGATACGTTCACGGGTTACGTCAAATTGTTTGCCCACTTCTTCTAGCGTGTGGTCGGTGTTCATGTCGATACCAAAACGCATGCGCAGTACTTTGGCTTCACGGGCTGTTAGGCCTGCTAATACCTCATGGGTAGCGCTCTTCAAGCTTTCGCTGGTGGCGCTGTCCAGAGGTAATTCGAGGGTGGTATCCTCGATAAAATCGCCTAAATGCGAATCTTCATCGTCACCGATTGGGGTTTCCATGGAGATCGGTTCTTTAGCGATTTTCAGTACCTTACGGATTTTGTCTTCCGGCATCATCATTCGCTCTGCCAATTCTTCAGGTGAGGGTTCGCGGCCCATTTCCTGTAGCATTTGGCGAGAGATACGGTTCAGCTTGTTGATAGTTTCGATCATGTGTACTGGAATACGGATCGTACGGGCTTGGTCCGCGATTGAGCGGGTGATTGCCTGACGGATCCACCAAGTCGCATAGGTCGAGAACTTGTAACCACGGCGATATTCAAATTTATCAACAGCCTTCATCAGACCGATGTTACCTTCTTGGATTAAGTCCAAGAATTGCAGACCGCGGTTGGTGTATTTCTTAGCGATAGAAATTACCAGACGTAAGTTTGCCTCAACCATTTCTTTCTTCGCACGACGAGCTTTAGCCTCACCGATTGACATGCGGCGGTTAATATCTTTAATCGCGGCAATAACTAAGCCTGTTTCTTCTTCTATGGCGGCCAGTTTGCTACGGCAGCGCTGCACGTCATCCTCAACCATTCTTAAGCCTTCGGCATAAGGTTTGTTTGAGGTTTTTTCTGCATTAAACCAATCGAGATTGGTTTCGTTACCAGTGAAGAACTTAACAAAGTTTTTCTTTGGCATTTTGGCTTGTTCGACGCAAAGCTTCATCAGGAGACGCTCTTGCACGCGAACACGGTCCATCATCGAACGCATACTTTTCACTAAGCGGTCAAATTGCTTAGGTACCAGGCGGAACTCTTTAAAAATCTCACCGATCTCAAACAGTGCTTTGATCGATTCTGGATGTTCACGGCCTTTGGCTTCGATGATTTTGAGCGCGTTTTCGTAGGCGGTTCTTAACTGGCTAAAGCGTTCACGAGCCTCTTCAGGATCGGGACCTTTATTACCATCATCATCGCCGTCGGCATCACCGTCTTCGTCTTCCTCGTCTTCCTCATCATCTTCATCTTCAAGATCTTCTTCTGATAATTCAGAACCGATGTGAGTAGCGGTTGGGCCTAAGTCTTCTTCGTCAGGGTTAACAAATCCAGAGATAATATCAGACAGGCGCAGTTCATCGGCTTCATACTGGTCGTATTGCTCAAGGATCATGGCGATCGCTTGTGGGTATTCGGCTACTGAGCTTTGAACTGTGTTAATGCCTTCTTCGATGCGTTTAGCGATAACGATTTCGCCTTCACGGGTCAGCAGTTCAACAGTACCCATTTCGCGCATGTACATACGCACAGGATCCGTGGTGCGGCCAAGCTCACTTTCTACCGTGGCAAGGGCGGCGGCTGCTTCTTCTGCTGCATCTTCGTCTGTGTTGTCTTCCGACATCATCATGTCATCGGCATCGGGAGCCTCTTCGAATACCCGAATACCCATGTCATTTATCATCTGGATAATATCTTCGATCTGGTCAGAATCGACCATGTCTGCAGGTAAGTGATCGTTCACTTCTGCATAGGTTAAGTAACCTTGCTCTTTACCTTTGGCAAGCAACAGCTTGAGTTGCGACTGCGGAGTATGATCCATAGATATCATCCAAGTTGGGAAACTGTTACAACGACGGACAGTTAGCTCGTGCTAAGTGCCGCGCAAATCGTCAATTATAGCCATGTGCACTTACCTGTGCTAGTCACTGGGATACAGAATGAGGACATTTTTGCCTCAGTTTAGTCCTTTCATGACTAAGATCAGCTTCTGCAGCTGTATCCATTCTTCTTTAGTATGGGTCTGTTTTAGACTCAATTCCTGATATCGTTGTTCAATATATTGATTGTTCAGCCAAATCAGGGCTTTTTTAAACTCTCCGAGCAGGTTTTCTTCCGCCACTTGATGGTCCCATTGGGCTAATTTATGCAGCGTCCCGCTGTGGGGGCTGTCTCTGAATTGCTCAAGTAGTTGTGCGCTGTTTAACCTATGCTCTCGAGTTAATTCCAACAGCAATGGCAGCAAGTCGATGCCTGGCATTTGCAGATGGTTTAATGCTGGTTGCGGAGATAACCCCAGTCCCAGCTCGGGATGCTGTACTAACAAGGCGATGGCAAGTCGCAATGGTGTACCGCGTCCTTTGAGTCCCGTTGATGCTGTGGGCTTAGTTTGTTTGACACTAAAACCCAGTTTTTTCTTCATATCGTCTGAGCTGTTCATACCTAACTTGTGAGCTAAGCTCTCAAGTAGGAGGTTTTGCAGCACAGTGTCTTGAATTTTTTCAATTAGGCCAAAGGCTTGTTTGGCTAAATTACCTTTATCGGTACCGTATTTCGTCGTTAATGTATCAAACAAAAATTCGGGCAGGCTGATAGCACTGTCCATCAGTTGCTCGAATGCGTCTTTACCAATCTTGCGAACCATTGAATCTGGATCTTCAGATTGCGATAAAAACATAAAACGTACTTTATCCCCGGGTTTTAACAGGGGCAAGGCAGTTTCTAAGGCGCGCCAGGCGGCCTCATTACCGGCTCTATCGCCGTCGTAGCAGCAAATGACTTCTTTAGCACTACGCAGCAACAATTGAAATTGTTCAGCTGTCGTCGAGGTGCCAAGCGATGCAACCGCATAATCGACACCATATTGGGCTAGGGCAACGACGTCCATATAGCCTTCGACAATCAGTACTTTGTCTGGATCACGATGACGTTGCTTTAGCTCGTATAGGCCGTAGAGCTCATTGCCCTTATGAAATATGGGCGTTTCTGGCGAATTCAAGTACTTGGGTGTGCCATCTCCCAATACTCTGCCACCAAATCCAACCACACGACCACGGCGGTCGCGAATGGGAAACATCAGGCGGTCACGGAATCTATCGTATCTTTTACCGCTGTCATTGCTGATCAGCATGCCAGCGGTCAGGAGTTTATCCTGTGCATCTTGACTATGTCGGTAGCGGCTTAATAAGCCATCCCAACCGTCGGGTGCAAAACCAATCCCAAAATGCTCAACAATATCATCGGATAATCCGCGATAGGCGAGGTAGTCGATGACTTTTTGTTTGTCTTGGTGTTGTCTTAACTGGGTTTGAAAAAAGCGACTGGCTTCTTCCATTAATTGGTAGAGATCACGGCTTAGGCCATCGTCTTGGCGTTTACCCGTGCCTTGTTCCCTTGGGACTTCTAAGCCCAGTTGTCCGGCAAGATCTTCAATAGCATCGATAAAATCGAGTCTGTCGTACTCCATCACAAAATCGATGGCGTTGCCGTGGGCGCCGCAGCCAAAGCAATGATAAAACTGTTTATCGCGGCTAACGGTAAACGAAGGTGATTTTTCACTATGAAAAGGACAACAGGCCGAGTAGTTTTTACCCGCCTTTTTCAAGGGCACCTTGCGGTCGATAAGTTCGACGATGTCGGTGCGAGCGATTAGCTCATTGATAAAATCACGAGGTATTGCCATTGAGTGCTTAAAATCTCGCCTTGCGCGAATTTAAACAAACAAGCCGCGCATAGGCACGGCTTGTTCATACATTGAAACGCTAATTATTGCAATTTTGCACGGATCATAGCGCCGATAGCGCCCATGTCTGCACGTCCTTGAACTTTAGGTTTTAATGCTCCCATTACTTTGCCCATATCCGCCATGGAGGATGCGCCTATTTCAGCAATAGCAGCATCGATGAACGCGGCAATTTCCGCCTCAGAGAGGGGAGTGGGCAGGAAAGCTTCAATAACTTGAATCTCTTCTGCTTCTGCAGCGGCCAACTCGCTACGACCCGCTGCTTCATATTGAGCAATCGAATCGCGACGTTGTTTCACCATTTTGGTTAAGACAGCTATAACCTGCTCATCATTCAGAGTTTCGCGGGTATCCACTTCAATCTGTTTGATGGCTGCAAGTGCCATACGAATAGTGCTCAATCTCGCCTTCTCTTTGGCGATCATGGCCTGTTTCATATGGTCTTTTAGCTGATCAATTAGGCTCATAAGAGATTAGTATAAACGTACGCGACGTGCGTTTTCGCGAGAAAGCTTTTTAGCTAAACGTTTAACTGCAGCTGCTTTTGCGCGCTTACGAGCAGTAGTTGGCTTCTCGTAGAATTCACGAGCACGCACGTCGGCTAAAATACCAGCTTTTTCACAAGAGCGCTTGAAACGACGCAGAGCTACGTCGAATGGTTCGTTTTCACGTACTTTAATAATTGGCATACGCCATCACCCCTTAGGTGTAGGTTGTCTGGTTCAATGACTTGAACCAAGTGTATTTAAAATGGTGCGGAATTTTATACCGAGACCACTAGGCTTGTAAAGCCCTAATCATTTCAGCTTGGTTTGGGGGGTGAATAACGTGATTGTCGGCTGGAGTAATTGTCATCATACAGGTAGAATTAGCGCCCTTTAAACGTTTTGATTTGAGGCACCATGCGGGTTCTAGGTATTGAGACATCCTGTGACGAGACAGGTATTGCCGTTTATGACGATAAGCTGGGGTTACTTTCCCATGCGTTATATAGTCAGGTTAAGTTGCATGCGGATTATGGTGGCGTGGTGCCTGAACTGGCCTCCCGCGACCATGTGCGCAAAATTGTCCCGCTGATCCGCCAAGCGTTGAAAAACGCCAATACCGACATTGCCGACATCGACGGTATCGCTTATACCAAAGGCCCTGGATTAATTGGGGCTTTATTAGTGGGCGCCTGTGTTGGTCGCTCGCTAGCCTTTGCATGGAACAAGCCCGCCATCGGTGTTCATCATATGGAAGGGCATTTACTGGCACCTATGCTTGAGGAAGATGCTCCGGAGTTTCCTTTTGTTGCACTGTTGGTGTCAGGCGGTCATTCCATGTTGGTCAAAGTCGATGGTATCGGCCTTTATGAAGTCTTAGGTGAGTCGGTGGATGACGCCGCCGGTGAAGCCTTCGATAAAACGGCCAAGTTGATGGGGCTGGATTATCCTGGGGGGCCACGGCTTGCCAAACTTGCCGCCAAAGGCGAGCCTGCTGGTTATCAGTTCCCGCGTCCAATGACAGATAGGCCTGGGCTTGATTTTAGTTTCTCCGGCCTTAAAACCTTTACCGCCAATACCATTGCCGCTGAACCTGATGATGAGCAAACCCGCGCCAACATCGCCCGAGCTTTTGAAGAAGCGGTTGTAGATACCTTAGCGATTAAATGTCGCCGCGCCTTAAAACAGACCGGTTATAACCGTTTAGTGATTGCCGGTGGCGTGAGTGCCAACACCCGCTTACGCGAAACCTTGGCTGAGATGATGACCTCTATTGGTGGTCGCGTTTATTATCCTCGTGGTGAATTTTGTACTGATAATGGCGCCATGATCGCCTTTGCTGGATTACAGCGTTTGAAGGCAGGGCAGCAGGAAGACTTAGCAGTAAAAGGTCAACCGCGATGGCCGCTCGATACCTTGCCGCCTGTTACTTGATATTCTGCGAGTTAATCTAAATAAAAACAGTGCATTAAGCACTGTTTTTATTTATGTATGATAATGCTCAAATGGCTTAGGGCGGAGGAGGACGCTTTTTACGTGATACCTTAGATTCTTCCCCTTTGAGAAGTCGCTGAATGTTCTCTTTATGGCGAATGATTATCAGGGTCGAGAGCATCGCAACTGGAATGGTGAACCTATCGTCAAGCCACCAAGTATAAAGTGGGGCGAGCAATGCGGTAATAATGGCAGCAAGGGAAGAGTAGCGGCTAATCAAGACTAAGACGACCCAAGATGCCATCAAACAAATGGCCAAGTCATCACCAATTGGCGCCATGGCTCCAAAGGCTGTTGCAACGCCTTTGCCACCTTTAAAACCAAAAAAGATCGGATAGATATGGCCAAGACAGGCGGCGATTGCGATAAGGCCGAGGGAAATAGCGTCAATTCCCATTAAATAGGCAAGATACGTTGGCAGAGCACCCTTCAGCATGTCGAAAAATAACACCATGGCAGCCGAACTTGCGCCGCCAATGCGCAGCACATTGGTTGCTCCGGGGTTGCCCGAACCCTGCGTTCTTGGGTCGGGAAGGCCTCTTATCCTACACACTAGCACAGCACTTGAGACAGAACCGGCTAAATAGGCGGCCACAATCATCAAAAGTGTCAGTGTTAATTGACTCACATTGGTTTCCTTACACGTCTTAAGGTATTATCGCGCCACAATTTAACGGCCACTTGGCAAGCATTCAGTCATAAGCGATGGCGATTACGCAACTTATCAGGTTGCGATAGTTTCTGAACGAACAAATCCTTTTGGGCGTTATCCTACTTCGGATTGGCCCGAGTAGAAAGTAAATTAGTCGTTCAATTGAACGGTGGATTATACAGACTCTATGGCGTTTAGCTTATCAGACCTCATTGGCATGAGTGAGTAGGAATTAATATGGATAAAGTGCTTATTCGACAATTACGTATTGATACTGTGATTGGCGTCTATGAATGGGAAAAGAAAATTCACCAAAGCTTATTTTTAGATCTGGATATAGCTTGGGATAATAAGGCCGCAGCGGTAACAGACGATTATCAATACGCGCTCTGCTATGAGACGGTATCGAATCGCCTGACTCAGCTCATTACCGAAAAGCCCATTGAGTTGATTGAGACGGTTGCCGAGCGGGTTGCCCAGTGTTTGCTGACCGAGTTTAAGGTGAGTTGGGTAAAAGTGGTGGTGATGAAGCCAGGTGCTGTCCCTTCAGCCGCTTCTGTTGGGGTTGAGATTGAGCGCTCACGTTAATTGAATCTTTAGATTCGGGTTTTCGGTTTGGACGGTTCGGACATTCGTATGGCACGTATATACATTAGTTTAGGTAGTAATATAGAACCCACTCGCTACCTTAAGGCGGGCTTGCTGTCCTTACGGGAATACTTTGGCCCGCTGCAACTCTCCTCAATGTACGAGAGTGAAGCGGTTGGATTTAATGGTACCAACTTTTTAAACATGGTGGTCTGTGCACAAACGAGTCTGAATATTGCTGAGGTAGTTGCGCAGTTTAAGCAAATCGAGCAAAATCACGGCCGGTTGGTGGGGGCCAAAAAGTTTAGTCCAAGAACCTTAGATATTGACCTATTGCTTTACGATGATGTCGTTTGTCAGACCCCAGTGGTACTGCCCCGCGCCGAAATTGTCAGTAATGCTTTTGTGCTTTGGCCTTTAGCGGAAATCGCCCCCAATTTGATTCACCCATTGCAGCTAAAAACCTATGCCGCAATGTGGGATGAATATGATAAAACGTCACAAAAGCTGTGGCCGGTGGCCTTTGAATGGCCTTTTGGACTGACTTTTTAATTGATTGATAGGATTGTCATGGATACGTTTCAGGTAATTATTTTAGCGTTAATTCAAGGATTAACAGAGTTCCTCCCCATTTCAAGTTCGGCGCACCTTATCCTACCTGCACAGCTTTTAGGCTGGGAAGATCAAGGGTTATCCTTCGATGTTGCCGTGAATACAGGTTCATTGTTTGCCGTAGTGATTTATTTTAGGCATGAACTTTGGGCTATGTTTAAGGCGTGGATTGCCAGCATGGTTAAAGGTCAGCATTCTGACGATAGCAAACTGGCATGGTGGATTATTCTTGCTACTTTACCTGCTGTATTTTTTGGTTTTATGGCCAAAGACTTTATCGAAACCCATTTACGCAATGCCGGCGTTATTGCAGTGACAACAGTGGTCTTTGGTTTGCTGCTTTGGTGGGCGGATAAGATGTCACGCCGTGATTTGACGGTTTATCAAACGGGGTGGCGCAAGGCATTATTAATTGGTTTTGCTCAGGCGCTGGCGTTAATCCCGGGGACATCTCGCTCAGGTGCGACGATGACCGCCGCGCTGATGTTAGGTCTTAGCCGCGATGCTGCTGCGCGTTTCTCGTTTTTGATGTCTGTACCTGTCAGCTTAGGCGCGGCTATTTTAGTGGGTAAAGATTTGGCTGAAAGCCCGCTTCCCATTGACTATCAAGCGCTTACACTAGGCACTGTGATTTCTTTCGCTGCGGCTTATCTGTGTATACATTATTTCTTGAAAATCATTAGCCGCATGGGTATGACGCCTTTCGTTATTTATCGTCTTGCCCTTGGTGCTGTGTTGTGTGGATTTATCTTCTTATAATGCACTCGCTCTTTTGCCAAAAAATCGGGTCAAGTACCCGATTTTTGTGTTTTTAGGCATGAATTTTCGTATTTGGAGTTGTTTATGAGCCTTCAATATCAATGTCCTACCTGTAGTTTGCCACTGATGCAACATCAGGCGTCCCAAGGTTTTTATTGTGCGAATAAGCACCATTTTGATAAGAATGAAGCTGGATATTGGGTGTTCACCAAGCCTGCTCGTCAAAAGCCGACGGGGGATAGTCGTCAACAGGTCAGAGCTAAACGGTTCTTACTCGAGTCGGGGATTTTTACGCCTTTAATCGACAAAATGGGTGAGATGATTGCTGCGCATTTACAGGCTGATGATTGTTTGTTGGACTACGAGTGTGCTGAGGGCTTTTATTTACGTGCGTTATCTTCGTTGCTGTCAAGGCTGACAAATGGGATGAACGTCCACTACAGTGGCGTTTCGGATGCAGAAAATACTATTTTTGCTGCAGCTAAAGCGCAAACGCCAGCATCGCTCTATCTCAGTACATCCAAAGCGTTACCCTTTGCAGATAATTGCTTCGATTTTATTACTGTTGTCGATAAACCGTTGAAGGGAAAAGAATGTGTCCGCGTGCTTAAAGAGCAAGGGCTTATGTTGCAGGTGATCCCAGGTGCTCGGCATTTATGGCAACTCAAGACGCTCATTTATCCAGAACTCATTGAAAAATCAGTCCAAATAAATTTACCTACTGGGTTAATCGTAAAAGAGCAGCAGCGAGTGCAATTTAGTTTATCGATAACAGGTGAACAAGTTTTGGTATTGCTTGATATGACACCTTATGCGTGGCGTGCATCGGATAAAGTCAAACACCTTATTCGGACTCAAGTATTCAATAATCTAGAAATTGACTTTATTTTAGTCTTAGCGCAAAAGTCTTTAATCAGATCTTAACTCGCTAAAATAAATAATCGTATTGGATGTTTTTTAACCTATTCATAAGCTTAGGTATTCTATTACTTGATGCTTCTGTAGAGTGAATAATGCAAGTGCATGATAATAATCGAGCTTTTATGTTGCTTTCATGTTAATCTAGGACTGCATGCCTTGAAGTTTTTATTTATTCAGCCGTCGTTCATTACAGATATAACCTCTTAACTGCTTTTGTCTCGCAAATTGCTTGAGTTTGCGCTGTTGTACTTTCATTAAAATACCCGTTAAGAGATTTAATAAAAATAATGTTTTTAGTGAGAACAGGGGAGAGGATTATGAAAAGTGAAAAATCGATTTTACGATGGATATACCAGTTTAAGAATGATTAATACTGGAAAGTCGTTTTCTTTCGATAAGAGTTTATCTTGATGTCAAGCTGAGAGTTTGGTTTGTGAAGCTAATAAGCATTAGCTAAATTTCGGCTGAGTAACACAACTTGGCTTATTGCGGAATTAGCTTGTGAAAGCTAACAATCAACCATAAAAAAAGGCTTGGATCGATGTGCTATTCGCTTTCATCTCTCTCAAGCCTTTGATCTTAACCTGATGAATTACAGGTTAATTACCTATCATTACTTCTTGTAACGAGAAGCAACGTTGTCTAGACGGTCGTTAGCACGTTTAGCTTCTGCTTGTGCGTCCATAGCTGCTGCTTTAGCATCTTTAACGTCTGCAGACAGTTTGCTTTGCTCTGATTTCAGAGAGCCAACATCAGCTGACAATTGATCAACTTTGTTGCCCAGAGTTGCAACGCTTTCTTCCAGAGCAGTAGTGTTTGCACAACCACCTAGTAGGGCAGTCATTGCTAAACCAGCAATCATCAGTACTTTTTTGTTCATTGTAAAAAATCCCTTAAAATAGGTTGGATTTGAATGTTTCGTCACTTGGTAATCGAAACTGCCTAATTATGACATAGCTATTTTAATTTGCTACGAATATTAATGCGTTTAACCACTATAGACATATAAATTTTTTTTTAAAAGCGTTTTTTCCCGGTTATATCGTCATTGCTCATCGAAAAATGGTGTCCCATTTACTAGAAAGTGTTTATGTGTTTACAAAAAAATTACAATTTTATGGCGTCAGTTTGGCTTGTTGGTGTGGCCAGTTGAGTTTTACTTGCTCGACGTTATCAATCCGCCTCAAATTGAGCGCTTGTTTTATCTGTCCTCCCTGAAATCCTGCTGCGATGATGGCTTTTATATCCACATTATTAGCGGCTAAAAAACACGCATTAAGGTAGTCACTTTGCGGGTAGGCTTGATGCTCGAAGCCTGTGCGTCCTCGCATATCGGCGATACAAGCCAATAAGAGTTGATTTAGTCGTTCTGGTTTACGCCAAAAATCGGCTTTATCGAAGACTTTAACAATTGTCTCGGCTCTTAATTCAAATGCTTGGTGCACGTTTTGGTGCTGATCACTAACCAATAGAGCGAGGTCGCGATACTCGTTAGGGACTCGTAACCGTTCACACAGTTTTTTAATGACGGGTAATCCTTTTTGTCCATGGCCATGGTGTTTAGGCCAGTGTTCTTTGGGGCTTAATGCCTTACCCAGATCGTGCACTAAGGCTGCAAAGCGTACCGCTTTGTCTTGAGTCAGTAATGTTGCCTGTGTTAACACCATCAGAGTGTGCAGACCTGTATCTATCTCAGGGTGCCACTTTTCCGGTTGTGGGATGCCAAAAAGTGCATCAATTTCGGGGAATAGGATTTTCAATGCACCACATTGACGCAGCACTTGGAAAAAAATCTCTGTATTGGGGCCGCCGAGACTTTTATCGACTTCTTGCCAAACGCGCTCAGGCGTAAGCGCCGTTAACTCCTCGGTTTGGCTCATATGCTGCATCAAGGACATGGTTTCTTTGGCAATCTTGAAACCTAAACTATGAAAACGTGCGGCAAAGCGTGCCACTCGTAACACCCTTAAAGGATCTTCTGCAAAGGCTGTTGACACATGCCGCAGTTGCCGTGCCTGTATGTCCGCGACACCATTATAGGGATCATACAAATTGCCTTCTTCATCTTGGGCAATCGCGTTAATGGTGAGATCGCGTCTTAGCAAATCTTGCTCTAGGGTAACATCGGGACTGGCATAACAGCTAAAACCACCATAACCCAAACCCACTTTACGCTCCGTACGCGCTAACGCATATTCTTGCTGGGTTTTAGGGTGTAAAAAGACCGGGAAGTCTTTACCTACTTGGCGATAGCCCAATTGCTGCATTTGCTCAGGAGTAGCGCCGACAACCATATAATCTTTATCTTTTATTGGAAGGTTTAGCAGGCTGTCTCGTACAGCGCCGCCAACTAAGTAAATTTTCACAGGATTATTCTAGCGAGTGTGCCATAGGCATAGCTTATCATGATGATGCCATTGCAAGGCGAACTAGAGTGTAGATATTTATTAGAATGTCACATCCATGTTGCTGATGCTTTGACAATATCCTTTGGACGTTTTAACGTGGGGCGTTATTTTTAGCTTAGGATGATTGGTGGTATGTACAAGGCCTTTTATGGACTCAGTGATAACCCTTTTTCGATTGCACCCAATCCACATTATTTATTCTTGAGTGACAGACACAGAGAAGCCTTAGCCCATTTAACCTATGGGTTGGGTGAGACGGGTGGCTTTGTGTTACTAACGGGAGAGGTCGGCACAGGGAAGACAACAGTATCTCGTTGTTTGCTTGGGCAATTACCCGATCATACCGATACGGCGTTTATCTTAAATCCTTCGCTGACGGAGTTGGAATTACTCGCTACACTCTGTGATGAATTGAAGATTAGCTATGGTGAAAACCCAACCCTTAAACAGCTCACTGACCATCTGAGTCGTTTCTTACTGGCCAATCATGAGAAAGGCCGCAATACCGTTCTCATCATCGATGAGGCGCAGCATCTGCGTGCCGAAGTATTAGAGCAATTAAGGTTGCTCACCAATCTCGAGACCGATACGAAAAAGCTGCTGCAAGTCATTTTGATTGGCCAACCTGAACTGCAGCTGCTACTCAAACGACAAGAACTGCGGCAATTAGCCCAGCGGATCACTGCTCGTTATCATTTATTGCCGCTAAATGAAGATGAAATTGCCCTTTACGTATTGCATCGTTTGCAGGTTGCTGGTCGTTTTGAACCTTTATTTACGCGAAAAGCCATTAAGGTACTGCATAAATACAGTGGTGGTATTCCTCGTCTCATCAACTTATTGTGCGAGCGAGCCCTTATGGCTGGGTATGCTCAATCTAAGGTGCCCATTGATCACCATATGGTGAGACAAGCGGCTGCTGAAGTATTAGGGGAGGAAGAACCACAGCAGCATAAGTATCTGTGGCCAAGTGCTATCGCCGCCGCATTGGTATTAGCTTTTGGAGTATCCTATTGGTTGTTTACGGATAAACTCGCGGTTGCCAATGTGACGACCGAGCCTGTGACCCACGCCAAACAAACAGTTGTAGCTGACAATTCTGTTCAGCAAAGCCAAACGCCAGTAAATAATACTGTACCAGCACTCACTCAAGTGCAAAATACTGTTGTGGCGGCTGATCCAAGTCTGCGGGTATTACAGGAGGCTATCAAACAAAGTCGAAGTATTGATACCGCCTTTGCAGGTCTTTTTAATGTGTGGGGCAAAGTCCCATTTAAAGGCCTCACTGCCTGTCAGTCAGCACGGGAGCAGGGGCTGTCATGTTATCAACAGCAGGGAAATTGGATGTCGATTACGCGGCTAAATTATCCTGCCGTTGTATATTTAGTGGATGATAATCAACAAGATTTTTATGGTGCTGTCATTGCAGTTGATGGTGATCAGCTATTGATGCAATTGGGCGAGCAGCAGCTTTGGGTTGATAGAGCTTGGTTCAATCAACACTTTAGCGGCACCTTTGAAATTCTCTGGCAGGCCCCCAATTTACCTATGCTGGAAATTAGCCAAAAATCGAGCCCTGGGCAATTACAGTGGCTGGAGAATGCGCTTGCCCATGTGGCTAAACGACCTTCACGCCGAGTCAGCCAATTTGATCTTAAGTTGGAGAATGATCTTAAAGCCTTTCAAAGCCAACATGGATTGAAGGCTGACGGTATTGCAGGCAATCAAACGTTAGTGAGACTGAATTTGTACTTAAGTGATCAAGGGCCGCGCCTAACCGATAATGGAGCCCAGAGTTAATGTCCATTTTACTCGACGCGGTAACCCGTAATAAACAACAGCAAGCTTCACCTTTACCCGATGCGGTACTAACGCCGAGGGCAAGTTATCCTGCGCCACGCAAGGCTTCTTTCCCTGCTGCAAAATTGTCGCTGCTTGCCGTTGCGATTACTCTTGGTATCGGTGTGGCATGGGGCGTTGCGCATTGGCAACAGGTCAATTCAATGATGCCCTTGAAGGCTAATGATGATAGTAGAAGTGATCTTCAAACGGGCACAGTGATAACTCAGCATGCTTCAAATACAGGTTCTGATAGCTCTGTCTCAACGAGTCAGGCTAACCGGACCGCATCCTTAAATGACCCAGTAAGTGCAGCCACTACGGTTGCCACACAGGAAGATACTGTTACTCAGGGGAACGCCGCAGGATTTCGATTAGCTGGGAAAGTCGCTTTGCCCAGGGAGCAGGTATTAAATGATGTGCCTTTAAGCGCCCAAGCTTATCCGAGCGTAGATTCGTCACAGGTTGTCGCTACAAATACCTCCTCAAATGCTGATCCTAGTTATGATGACTATCTTGCGACGTCAGCGGCCTTAGATGAAACAACTCGCGCCCAGCCATCATCTGCCGAAAATGGGGAGCTGGCGCAAGAGTTTGCCGATCCTGAACCAATAATGTTGGGGGCGAATGCTAATCGTCAAGGGTTAGCAACACTTGAGGCGCTGCGTCAACAAGTTAATGCTGCGGCGACGGATGTTGGCTTGGATACGGCGCAGAGTCGTCAAGATGATGAATTGGTCGCGACCTTCCAAGATGCACTGAAAGAGGTGGAATATGTCAAAGCGGCTAAAACACCTGTGACAGAGCCTAAGCTTGATCCTATCCCTAAAACGGAAAATGGCGATATTCCTAAATACGGGCAACTGCCTGCGGGATTACAACTACAAGTACCGGAATTTAATATTGTTGCCCATGTTTATTCGACGGATGCGAGTCAGCGTTGGTTAAACGTTGACGGTGCCGAGTTACAGGAAGGCGATATGATTGGTGGTAAGTTAAAGATCATTGCCATTCGTCCGCGGGATGTCGTTTTAGACATTCAAGGAACACAGTTTAGGGTTCCGGCGATGTAAGGCATTCTCTTAAGACAAAAGGCGCCTGTTGGCGCCTTTTGTTTATCGTTTTAAATTAAGCAAAGAAGTTATATGCGAGGAATAAAGTTAAGCCATAGCCAACACAGTAGCATAGGAATAGTGCAGGTACATATTTCAAGTAGCTTACAAAAGTGAGCTCTTTTACTTTGCTCATGGCGACGATACCCGCGGCTGAACCAATCACTAATAATGAACCACCGACACCCACGCTATAGGTTAAGCCTAACCATTCTGGAGTGTTGAGTACTGGCTCTGCTTTTAATAGGGCAGCAGTGAGTGGCACGTTATCGATAAGAGCTGAACCCATGCCTGTGACAAAGTTTGAGATATTTGGATTAAATAGGGCATAGGCCTCGGTCAGCATATCTAAGGTGCCGATTTCTTTAAGCATGCCAACTAGCAATAAAATCCCTAAGAAGAATAACAAAGTGTCATATTCAACTTGGCGGATATATTCAAGGATCTTGATTTCTTCTTTATCGCTGCGCGTTGTATGACCAATCAGGAACATGATGGACAGACCGGTTAAGAAGGTCAGTACTGGAGGGATGCCAAACAAAATGTTGAGTAACATGGTCATTAAAATCGTGCAGAAGAACACGAGGGCAATCAGTAGATCAACCGTTTGATAACTATGTTTAATTGGGGTTGTTGAGACGATACCTTCAGCTTTTAGCGAAAAGAGCGTTGCCAGTAAAACGACACTCACGGCTGATGGGATGAATAGCATTAACAGTTCGGAGATATGTACGTGACCCGCGAGGAAGATCATCAGCGTGGTGACGTCACCAGTGATCAATGCTACACCACCTGAGTTCACTGCGAAAATAATCAACACCGCCATTCTGCGACGCATCTGTTTATCGAGTTTGAAGGTGGTTAATAAGCCCAAAGAAACCAATGTAGCGGTGACGTTATCACAAAAGGCGGACAGAATTAGCGAGAATAATGCGACTTGTATCATCAATAACCGAACAGAAACCTTTTGTGGAAAGAGCTTCTGCACCATGATTTGAATCATACCTTTGGCGTTAAGATAGGCCACAAAGGTCATTGTCGACATTAAAAATAGCCACAAGGTGGCAATTTCAAGCAAGTTTTCATTGAGTTGATGAGCAACTAACTTCTCATGGCTAGGATCTCCAGCAGCCATGAATAGTGCTACCCATGAAATACAGCCAAAGAATAAGGTGGTTTTTGCTTTATTAAGGTGGGTTACTTCTTCAAAAATAATACTGAGCAATGCAAGCAGTGCCAGTATGATCAGAAAGGTATATAGCATAACTGCAATTCCAACTGCTGTTTTAATGTCGTGGCAGGCCAAAGGCGAGCTATTGAGTGGCATTATCAAGGCTTAATTAAGTTTGCCGTGTTAACGCGTGCGGATCAGAACATAATGGCGCGAATAACGCAACTGTTAGCTGTAACTCAGTTTTGCGTTGCTTTGTGATGTGTATCTCAGTTGTTTGGGGGTGTTTTTAGTTTTAAATACTGTCTTGTGGTTTTTGTTGGTTTTTTATGTTGTTTATTTTGGGTTGGTTATTGAGTGTAAAGTAAGATCTACGATTAAAGTCTAAGCCGTTATTTTATCGATCCTGCAATTAATTTTTCTTTAGAGAGAAAATTCTGATTGAAAATTCAATGGTTCAAATTAGATGCTGGATTTGAGTTTATTACCGACAATTGTACGGAATGTGCTGAGTGAGTCACAGATATGGCCACGTCGAAATATTGACCGAACAGAAAGTGAGCGGTATCTTGTGCCTCTTTTATCGTTAGGACACTGGATGTTGTATTTTGAGGATGATGCAAAATGAACTTTGTACTCCGGAGTCTCTTACTCTTAGGCTCTTTGGTTTGGCTGATCTACAGTGGTAAACAATTACTTGCTTTGGGTATATTCCACAATCCTAGCTTAGTGATTGATCACATCACGTTAACTCTACAAGCCTTAGTCGCAGCGATTATCTTTAAGTCGGCCTTAGGTTCAAAAAAGTCCGATAGCTATTGATTGGGCTAAGATTTGCACAATATTACTTTCAAAAGCTAAGTAAGAAAAAGGGACGCTAATGCGTCCCTTGATATTTTAAGCGCTCGCTTAGATTGCCGCTTTCATGCGAGCTAATACGCGATCAGCCGCTTCAAGCGTGAGGCGCAATTCTTCTTCGCCATGGGCCATCGATAGGAAGCCAGCTTCATAAGCACTCGGTGCTAAGTAAACGCCTTCATCTAACATGCCATGGTAGAAAGTGCGGAAGTGCTCAATATTGCACTTAGTCACTTGGTCGAAGCGAGTGATCTGCTCTTGCTCAGTAAAGAAGAAGCCGAACATGCCGCCAACATAGTTGATCGCCATTGGGATGCCGTGCTTATCCGCCGCCGCTTTAAAGCCTTCGGCGATGCGCTTGGTTTTAGCGCTCAGCGCTTCGTACAGACCTTCTTCACACAGCGCTTCCATTTGTGCTAGACCCGCTGACATCGCAATAGGGTTACCTGAAAGCGTGCCTGCTTGGTATACAGGGCCAGTTGGTGCGATAAACTGCATCACATCTTTACGGCCACCAAATGCACCTACAGGCATACCGCCACCGATGACTTTACCGAGTGTGGTTAAGTCTGGTGTAACGCCATAGTGACCTTGAGCGCCACTTCTTGATACACGGAAACCTGTCATCACTTCGTCGATAATCAGCAGCGCACCAAACTCATCACACAGGCTACGCAGACCTTCGAGGAAGCCTGGGATAGGTGGAATGCAGTTCATGTTGCCAGCAACGGGCTCGATGATGATGCAAGAAATCTCAGTTGGATATTGCTCGAACAGCGAACGAACAGAATCCAGATCGTTATACACAGCAGTTAAGGTGTGCTTTGCGAAATCTTCAGGAATACCAGGAGAGCTGGGTTGGCCTAAGGTTAATGCACCGGAACCTGCTTTAACTAATAGACAGTCAGCGTGACCATGGTAGCAACCTTCAAATTTTAAGATCTTGTCACGATTAGTAAAACCGCGCGCTAAGCGAATGGCACTCATGGTCGCTTCAGTACCTGAGCTCACCATACGGACTTGCTCGATAGAAGGCACCATGGCGATCACTTTCTCAGCCATTTGTACTTCAAGTTCGGTCGGCGCGCCAAAAGACAGACCATTATGTACCGCAGCCAATACGGCTTCACGGATCTTCGGATGGTTGTGGCCGAGGATCATCGGGCCCCAAGAGCCGACATAGTCGATATAAGCTTTACCATCGGCATCGTAAATATAAGCGCCATCAGCTTTTTCAATAAACAGGGGTGAGCCACCTACACCGTTAAATGCACGAACCGGAGAGTTAACACCGCCGGGGATGGTTTTTTTAGCCTGTTCAAATAGCGCTTCGGAACGGGTCATGTTAAGTCCTTAAAGTATGTAGCCGATTAGCGATCGGCTTTACGTGAATACCAATTAACGGGACACTCATATTTTTCGAGTTGTGAGTCAACCCCGAGTGTCAATGCAAACAGTGCCATACGAATTAACAGTCCATTGTCCGCCTGTCTGAAGATAGCGAGATTAGGATGGCTGTTTAAATCATTATCTAACTCATTAGCTTGCGCACGCGAATCCCGTGGCAGCGGGTGCATGATCACTGTGTTAGATTTGCAATGTTGGGTGTAAATACTGCGATTCAAACGGAATTTACCGCGGTATTTGTTTGCTTCTTCCTGGGATGGGAAGCGCTCTTCTTGAATGCGGGTCAGATAAAGAATATCTGCTTTATCTAAGTGGCCTTCAAGCTGGTCTGTTATTTTGATGCTATGGCCAGCATTTTCAATGTCTGAGATCACATAATCAGGCATAGCTAATTCAGCTGGTGAAATCAGTGTGAAGCTGATGTTCTTATACATGCACAGCAAACGCGACAATGAATGCACGGTGCGGCCAAACTTTAAATCACCGACCATAGCGATATGCATGCCATCGATACCGCGGCCAGCATGACCTAACTCTTTTTGAATGGTAAACAAATCGAGCAAGGCTTGGGTTGGGTGCTCGTTCGAACCATCACCGCCATTGATTACGGGGACGCGGCTACCTTCGGCAAACTCTTTGACAGAGTAAGAGTCAGGGTGGCGCATCGCAATCACATCGGAATAGGTTGAGAGTACGCGGGCGGTATCGTACAGGGATTCACCCTTAGATAAGGACGAAGAGGCCATACCAGTGGTTTCACGCACATGGCCGCCGAGTAAGTTAAAGGCACAGCCAAAACTGACGCGGGTACGGGTACTTGGCTCGAAAAACAGGTTACCTAAAATGGCGCCTTCGAGCACTTTTGTGCGCTTCTCACGAAGTGCATAGGGCATCATGCGGTGGGCGACATTAAAAATAGTTTGGATTGAATCAAGATCTAACTGGTTTACGGAGAGGATGTGGGATCCTTCGAACTGGTTCATCAGCCTGTTTTCCAATTGCTAGGGGGCGTTCAAGTGCAGATATTGCGCTCGTAGCCCTAATGTTATGTAGGGTGGCTGAGGCGCGATTGTAACAGATGCACCAAGGCAGCGAAATAGTACCCTTGCCTCTGTAGTGTATTTTTACAGTGAAACAACAGGATTTTGTGAATCCAATCCACTCTTGGTTGACTGTTTAGTCTGTGACTTGGCTTAGACTTGGCCTGAGCGAATTTCTTGCTGTAGGTTCGGCCAACTAATCACCCCTACCACGTTATCTGGCGTGTCTTGATAGATAAAGACTTCACCGCTGCGCTTGGGTGACAGTATTGAATAGACCTCATCTAAGGTTTTGGTATCACTCAGTCCCTGCATGGGATGGCGTGAGAGGGTGATGTTGTCATCAAAGGATTGCATCTCAAGGCTGAGCATTTCTATTACCCCATCGGCATTACGTACTAACACAGGGCGACCTTCGGCGCGTTTTAACACCTCGAGCAGTAGCTCATCGTTGTTGTTGACGATAACGAAGCGCTTATCCATCAGGGCGCGTACGCCTTTTTTCTGTAGCGCCAGATTCACGGGGGCCACTTTATAGCCTAAGCCCATAATTTCTAACTGCTTGAAGAAGATAGAGTTAGTTTTAAAACCTTGATAGGCAATCAAAAATGCGGGAGCTGTGACAAACATCGCGGGCAGAATAATACTGGCATCGTTGGTCATTTCGAGCAGCGCGACTAATGCAGCGAGCGGCGCACTTAGGCAAACGCCCATCATGGCAGTCATGCCTATCACTGTATAGAGGCCAACGTAAGGCGCAATCGAAGGGAATAACATCGCACTGACTAAGGCTAAGATGGCACCGATTAAGGCGCCGATGCCGTAGAGCGGGCCAATCAATCCGCCCGGGATCCCAAGCCCTATAGCCGCAATCGTCGCAATAATCTTTGCGGCAAGCAGGGCGATTAACAGCAATAAACTGGGATGCTCGCTAATGGCTTCACTGATCGCTAAATCTCCAGTGCCCAGCGCCTGCGGCAAGATTAAGCCAATCAGGGTGGTGATACCGCCCGCCAGCAAGAGCCGATAAATCAGTGGCCAGTTTTGCCCCGTAGCAGTGACTTTAAGGAGCGCGTAATTGAAGAAGGCGGCGGCGCAGCCCAGTGCAATGCCGCCAAGGGCTAAAATCGGATAGTGATCCAATGGAATATGGATCACCTGAATGCGGTCAAACTCATGCACATTGCCAAACACCAGCTGGCTGGAAACTGCGCCACAAATGGCGGATAGCATAATCGGGAAGAAGTAATGCACTTTGTACTCGCGCACTATCACTTCGAGTACAAAAATCACTGCTGCTAGCGGGGCGTTAAAGGTGGCGGCAATCCCAGCTGCAATGCCGCTGGCGCACATAATTCGCACACTATTGTCGGGAAGATTAAATTTTTCGGCTAGAACACTGGCACTTACGGCGCCAAGGTGAATGGCGGGGCCTTCACGGCCCACCGAAAAATTAGTCCCTAAGGCAAACAAGGCCTGAAAAAATTGCCCTGCGGCAGATTGCAGTGGAATTTTGCCATAGTGCAATTTAACCCTATGTAATACATAGGCAATCCCCATGCGCTTGTAACGTTTGGAGCCGAGTTTGGCGACAATCCAGATCAACAAGGCGCCAAAAAGTGGCAACAATGCTCGCCAGTCGGTGATGTTACCCGTAAAATCCTGCGTCTCGATTTGGGTGTAATGGTTTGCCCACAGGAGTAAGAGTCGAAACAACAGGATCACGCAGGAGGCGAAGATGGCGAATAACAAGGCCAGTAAGCACAGCTGCGCACTGATCTTGGCTTGAGATAAATGATCACGTAGCTCGTTAGTTAAGTACTTTTTAGCTGTGCTGATAGCGTCTTGAATCGCGGCTTTATTTATCGTTAATTGCACTGCATTGGCCTGAGTTGTATTGTATCGAACTCGTTCTTGAGTTGATTGTATTTTATATAAGGGGCTGTTACCTAATGCCAAATTATCATCGTTGGCTAGACCGGCTGCAAGTCATGGATTTAAAGTATCGTCCATCGACCAAGTATTTATTGCTATTAGTTTTTGTAGCATTTTTATTGGGCGCTTGGGTGAGCTTTATTGTATTAAACAGTGATGAAGCTGTCGTGAAGCACATTGGTGGGGGTAAATTACAACGTGTTACCGCTGAACTTGAGTTGCAAACCCAGGAACTCGCTACCCGCAATTTAGAGCTATCTGTCGAACGCGAAGCCAATGCGCAAATGCAAGATATGTTTGCACAGCAGATGAAAAAACAAAAAGAGCTAGAGCACGAATTAGCCTTTTATCGCAGCATTATGTCACCAGATGACAACGCTGAAGGTGTGGCTATCCATGGCCTTGAAATGACGCCAGGGGCCTTGGTTGATGAATATAATTTCAAACTGATTTTGACTCAGCTGCAAAAACGTAAGCAGGCGATTCAAGGCCGCACCGAAATCACGCTTATTGGTGTGCAAGATGGTAAATCTGTTGAGTTAAGTGTGAACAAACTCACGGGTTCTAAGCTTGAATTTGATTTTCGCTATTTTCAGGTCATAGATACCAAAGTTACTGTGCCAGCTGGCTTTAATGTGGTGCAAGTCAAAGTGAAAGTGGTGGTGCCTTCGAGCCGCTGGACTAAAAATTCGCAGACAGAACATGTCTATAGTGTCCCTGAATTATTACAGGGTGAAAAAGAACCGCGGGTAATACTTGAACAAAATAGTCAGGTAACGGATAATTTGCCCCAGAAAACTGATGTAAGAGGTAGTAATGACTGATCAAGCTGACGCAACAATGCCAATTAAATTTACCGATGCGGCAGCCGCTAAGGTAAAAGGCTTGTTGGAAGAAGAGCAAAATCCTGCACTTAAGCTACGCGTGTATGTTACTGGCGGTGGTTGTTCTGGATTTCAGTACGGCTTTACCTTTGATGAAAAGGTCAATGAAGGCGACTTCACTGTTGAGAAACAAGGCGTCCAATTGGTCGTCGATCCCATGAGCTTACAATACCTCGTTGGCGGTGAAGTGGATTACACTTCAGGTCTCGAAGGTTCGCGTTTCTTTGTGAAGAACCCTAATGCCACAACCACCTGTGGCTGTGGTGCAAGTTTCTCTGTATAAGCTTGTGTTACAAATGTAGTTAGCTGATATAGAAAATAAAAAAGCCGTCGACAAGACGGCTTTTTTATTGGTAATGATCTACTGAGCTGCGTTGGTATAGGCCGTTAGTTCATAATATTGAGGTTTAACTTGGGCTTAAACCAAGCTTTAACGTCCTTATCGAATGCGATCCAAACCTGCAATAAAGATAAGACAATCAACACAGTAAAAATCACATAGTCAGGTAGTTTCCCCTGCCACTGGCCAAGGTGCACTGTGGTTGGTCCTGCGACGAGGTTGTCAGGATCGTATAACAGTACTGGCAGCATACTTACTAATGCTAACTGCACTAAGGTATAACCTCTTAGCATAATTAGCCCAGCCTTTTGGCGACCTATAATCCCGAGCACCATCAATAGGGTTAACATGCAGAAAAGTACCCCTTGTTTGGCGATTAAACCGCTTACCGATGCTGCGACATAAAGTAGCAGCAAAGCAATTAAGCGTTTAGGTAAACGGGCTTTTGCCAAGGGTGGCGTAGCCTGCGTTGCCAAAGAGGATTCTTGCTCGCTCAGCGACATTGTGGTTTGCCCTTGTGGATTAGTGGCTTTGTTTAGTGACTAGACGTTGATCTAACTCATAGGGTGGGATCACCACACCTAAGTCGTCCTGTACAGGGAATACGGCAACGAACAGATCGTCATCTTCCATGCCGGGTACCCATCGTTCATGCCATTCATCATAGGGAATCGCTAAGGTTTGGCAGTCGCTCCAATCATCGACTGCCCAAGATTCAGCCGCTTCTTCGGTTGGCCACATTGGGATACAGTCTTCATCTTCAGTGGTTAGCATTACGCAACCATCTTGATCTTGAAGCGTCCATAACACTTTATGTTGCTTGATTTGTTCAACGAGGTAGTCGTAACGCGCTTCTGGAGTCATGCCAGCGGCTTCTGCAAAGGTTTTAACAGTCTTGCTCATGAAAATATCTCTTATGCGTGAATAGGGCGAAGCCTGTCGTGCCACAAAAGTAAAAACGTGGGCACAGCAAAACTCACCAGTTGCCAAGATGGTAACATTAGAGCGGGGTTTGAAAAAGCACAACAGCGCAGCCAAAGCGCTGTTGGCATAGAGGGATTACTTGGCAGCGTTGAAATAACGGTAGATAACGCCCGCTAAAATGGCACCAATGATCGGAGCTGCCCAAAATAGCCATAATTGTGATACGGCCCAATCACCAACAAATAGCGCTGGGCCTGTGCTGCGGGCAGGGTTTACTGAGGTGTTAGATACAGGAATACTGATGAGGTGGATTAGGGTTAAGCATAAACCAATAGCGATCGGGGCAAAGCCTTTAGGCGCTCGTTCATCGGTTGAGCCTAAAATGACGAGTAGAAAAAATAAGGTCATTACAATTTCGCAGATCATTACCGATATCATGCTATAGCCGCCTGGAGAATGTTCACCAAAGCCATTAGAAGCAAAACCTGCCGCGAGACTAAAACCTTCTTGCCCTGAGGCGATTAAATACAATACGCCTGCACCGACAATACCACCCGCTACTTGGGCAATGATATAAGGCAACAGTTCCGATGCTGGAAAACGTCCGCCAGCCCAGAGTCCAAATGATACCGCCGGGTTGAGGTGGCAACCTGAGATATGACCAATCGCGAAGGCCATAGTGAGAACGGTTAAGCCAAAGGCGAGTGACACTCCGAGTAAGCCTATCCCCACCTCAGGAAAAGCTGCTGCCAGTACTGCGCTGCCACAGCCACCGAGCACCAGCCACAAAGTGCCCAAAAATTCTGCCGCCATTTTTTGTGACATATTCATTGATTGATTTCCTATTCAGTCGATTTATGTCGGTATGGCTTTTTGACGCCATTGCATAAACCATTGTTTATCTTGCTGGTTAAGTGTAGCTAGATAAATAACCATTCCCTTAATTGAAGTGTTATGTCTGCAGATTGTTCGGATCTCTGTAGACCATCACAACCTGGCTTTGCGTGTTTACGGCTTAGTTAACAACCACTTTAGCAAGTTTGTATGACACAACTGTGATCAAGCATAGATGGGTTTTAAGTATTTAGATTAATATCAAAGACAAAGATAACTTTAATGTGAGGAGATATTGGTTGTTGGCAGTGTTTTTGAATTGGCTTTATTAAAAGTGATTTAGTCGATAGAAGAGAATCATCAGGACACAAATACTCGAGAGCATTTGTGTCCATTAATGTTACTTAGCGCTAAAACGTCCACCCAAAACGGCTTCGCGGGAGGCGCCAGTGACGGCGGGTAGATTGGCTGGTAGGCCTAAGTGATGGCGCATCGCAAGCCATGCAAAGGCGATGCCTTCGGCCCATTTAGGATCGACTCCGAGTGCTGAGGTGGTATCGATATGATAATTCGGCAGTAACTCCGCTAAACGCTGCATTAGCTCGCCATTGAAAGCGCCACCACCACAGACAAATAATTCCCCTGCTTGGGCGAGTTTAAGGATGTCGCGGGCAATACTGTGACAGGTTAAATCGAGCAGTGTCGATTGAATATCTTCTTCATCTAATTGATTAAACGCCGATAATTGCTGCTCTAACCAGGCCTGATTAAATAGTTCTCGCCCAGTACTCTTTGGATAAGCAAGGGAGAAATAAGGGTGCGACAACAATTGCGCGAGTAGCTGTTGATCGGTTTTACCCGATGCTGCCCAAGTACCATTTTTGTCATAGGGTTCATTCTTTACTTGCTGAATCCAGGCATCAATTAAGGTGTTGCCCGGCCCAGTATCAAAACCTAAGACTTCATCGCTATTACCCGGCAGATAGGTGATATTGGCAATACCACCAATATTGAGGATGATGCGTTTTTTTCCGACTTGGGCAAAGGTTTGCTGGTGAAAAGCGGGCACTAATGGCGCGCCTTGGCCGCCTAAGGCGATGTCTTTGCGGCGAAAATCGGCAATCACATCTATGCCCGTTTCGGTTGCTATGGTGTTGGGATCGCCAATCTGCAGGGTAAAACCTACCTCAAGATTTGGCATATGGCGCACAGTTTGGCCATGGCTACCAATGGCTATGATGTCTTCTTTGGCTATCAGGGCTTTGGCGAGCAAGTTATTGACTGCAAGAGCAAATAATTTGCCAACACTGCGGTCTAGGCGGCCAAGTCGGTTGATTTCATCATTGCCTGGCAGACACAGGCGTTGTAATCCTTTGAGCAAATGGCTCGGGATCGCCTCGGTATGCGTTGCAATCAGCTGCGGCTGTTCGCCCGCAAAGTCTACTAGCACAGCATCGACACCATCCATACTGGTGCCTGACATCAGTCCAATATAATAAGCCTTGTTCATTTGATGGGATCCATCCGTCGTTATTGCATCGCCAATTGGGTTTGCTTGTTCTGTGAAATGCTTGCCATCAACTGTTTGCTGATAGTATCGAATTGAGATTTTTCTTTACGGGCGATTGATTCGGCCTTGGGCAAATCCACTGTTCTTGGATTGCGGTGCACCCCATTGACGATAAATTCATAGTGTAGGTGAGCACCCGTGACGCGTCCTGTTTTGCCTAATGTGCCAATAATTTGCCCCTGCTTAACGCTAGCCCCTTTGCTGACATTACGCTTGGTCAAATGTAAATACTTGGTCGTGTAGGTATCGTTGTGCTTAATGAACACATAGTTACCATTAAATTGATTGTAGCCGGATTCGATAACTCGTCCATTGCCTGCCGCTTTAATGGGGGTGCCAATTGCGGCAACATAGTCAACACCACGATGAGCTTTAACTTGTCCTGTCACTGGATGCAGGCGTCTAGGATTAAAGTTTGAACTGACATATTTAAAGTCAACCGGTGAGCGTAAGAATGCCTTACGCATACTTGTACCATTTTCGGAATAGTAGTTACCGTCGGTGTAGCGCACTGCAGTGTAGCGCTCATCTTGGTTAATAAACTCCGCAGCTAAGATATTGCCATTACGTAAAAACTCGCCTTCGGCATACTCTTGCTCATAGATAATGGCGAAGCTATCGCCCTCGCGTAAATCTAAGGCAAAGTCGATATCCCAGCCAAACACGGTCGAGAGTTGCATAATTTGGTTAGCATTTAAGCCCGCATCTACGGCAGCGTTCCAGAAGTTACTCTTAATTTTCGCGCTGGTGAATTGAGTGCGAATTTCAATGTCTTTTTCGGTGATTTTTTCAAAATACCTGTCGTGATCTTTAGTGATCACTAAGGTTGATATCGCATCAACACGGTAGCGCACTTCGGTTAAATCACCATTGACGTCCTTAGAGATCACAATTTCTTCGCCGGGAATGATTTTTAATAGATTCTGCTTGGCGAGCGGTAACTGAGTGATTTCATATACATCTTTGCTGGTGAGTCCTGCTCGCTCAAAAACGGCGGCTAAAGTATCGCCATTCTTAACATTAAAATGCTCAACATCCCTATGGTGGGCGCTCTCTAGGGTTTCGGGGGCTGAATGATTACCCGCAGCTAACGCGTCTACTGAAGACAAGGCTGTGGCTTGATTTGCCTCATCCTGTGTTTGTCCTTCAATGCCTTCTGGACGCTCTGGTGAGCGAAAGGCTAAGGGCACATCGTAACGGGTGTTGACTTGATGATCTGCAATACCTTGAGTTTGTCTTGAAGCTTGGGCTTCTTCAGATGGAAAGAGCAAGGTTATCATTGTGATAACAGAAAGAATGCTGAGGAGAATTTGATGCTTTTTAGGCAACAATTTAAATAACGTTATAACCTTTCCCATTGACGCCGATACCGATAACCTAAGGCTTGAATAATCCCGTTAGTGTACACACTTTCAATTGTGGTGGCTAACAAGTAACATAAGTCTCCTCATTTTATGACTATGGCCTTAGGAGTCCCCGCCGAGATGGCTGATTTAGACCAAGTATTAGCAGAAATTAGACGTGGTACCGACGAGATCCTACTCGAATCGGATCTGCTGGAAAAACTCAAAGAAGGACGTCCACTTCGTATCAAGTTAGGCGCAGATCCTACTGCACCGGATATCCATCTTGGACACACAGTAATTTTAAATAAGTTAAGATTATTCCAAGAGTTAGGTCATGAGGTCATTTTCTTAATTGGTGACTTTACCGGTATGGTGGGTGATCCAAGTGGTAAAAACAGCACTCGTCCACCACTGACTCGTGAGCAAGTGTTAGCCAATGCCGAGACCTATAAAGAGCAGGTCTATAAAATCCTTGATCCTACAAAAACGCGTATCGAGTTCAACTCGAGCTGGTTAGAGCCATTAGGCGCGGCTGGGATGATTCGTTTAGCCTCACAGCAAACTGTTGCTCGTATGATGGAACGTGATGACTTTAAGAAGCGTTATGCATCGGGTCAATCAATCGCTATCCACGAATTTATGTATCCGCTACTGCAAGGATATGACTCTGTAGCGCTCAAGGCCGACGTTGAATTAGGGGGGACTGACCAGAAGTTCAACCTATTAATGGGTCGTGAGTTACAGAAAGCCGAAGGCCAAAAACCACAAGCTGTGATTATGATGCCACTGCTTGAAGGTTTAGATGGCGTGAAGAAAATGTCTAAATCGGCGCACAACTACATTGGTGTGAGTGAGCCCGCCAATGAAATGTTCGGCAAGATCATGTCGATTTCAGACGAATTAATGTGGCGCTACTTTGAGTTGCTGTCATTCCGTCCCTTGGCCGAGATTGAACAGTTCAAACAAGATATCGCCAACGGTGCTAACCCTCGTGATACCAAGATTGCGCTCGCGAAGGAAATCATCGCGCGCTTCCACGACGAAGCCGCTGCTGAAAGTGCCCATCAAGCCTTTATTGACCGTTTCCAAAAGGGCGCTATCCCAGATGATATCCCAGAGGTTGAACTAGCGGCGGGTGAAGGCTTAGCGATTGCTAACTTACTTAAAGATGCCGACTTAGTCGGTTCGACTTCCGATGCGATGCGTATGATCAAGCAAGGCGCGGTGAAGATGGATGGTGAGAAGGTTGACGATAGCCGTATGACCTTAAGCGCTGGCACGGTTGCCGTATTCCAAGTCGGTAAGCGTAAGTTTGCGAAAGTGACTCTGGTTTAACTAATCTGAGTTTAGCTTGAATCGAATATCACGACTCGAGTACAGTGAATAAGTGCTTATTACGGTTAATAAGTACTTACCAAGTAGTAAAAAGAGCGCCTAAGGGCGCTCTTTTTATATCTGCATTTTATCTGGTGCTGGCTACATGTGAGATGCAGGCTTAAGGTGCCGTACTGGCCTCATGTTCACCAATATTACATCTGTCGGTGCCAAAATGCTGGCCATCACGACACTTCCAAGCTAGTTGAGCTGAATCGACCTGCCAGCGTTGGGCATCTTTTTTGAGTGATAAAATCAACAGCATTTGTGGATGTTGTTTAGATATTTCACTCACTTGATAGGTCAATATTCCATACTTTGTCGGCTGGGTCCGAACTAGGGTGAACTTTTGCCCCGCGTATTGGTTACTTATGGTTTTAGGATCTTCACTCCAAGCTTGATGTTGTGCTTGGGCAACACGCAGTTGTTGATTGAAATGGCTTACAGGTTGCACCGCATAGGAAACAATAATCGGCTGCTGCGCTTGTGCGTTGGGCACGAGTATCAAAGCATTTAGGGCGAGCAGGGCAATCAGTCCAAAAAACTTCATACAAACCTCATTGAAACTAAACGAACGAATTAGGCATTCAGCGCCATGGTTCAGTCGCATGACTCATTGTAGATTTCGACTCATTTTTAGGGCTCAAGTTTCAATCAAAGCGAAATTTTGTGATTATTGCATCGCTAATTGGTCTGACATTGTCTGATAGTCAATCAGATCCACATGCTCTGCGACTCTATGGTTGCGCATATCAAGTTTAAGGCTAGTCACGCCAGGGATAGCGACATCAATGATTTTGCCGGGCTTACCAAATTGCTCCCCAGGCCCCTTAAAGTGATAGTTACCAATCATCACCACTAATGAGCCCGCGTTATACATATGCTCGATATTAAAATCATATTCGAGCACTCCCTCATGGGCGCGCTCGAAAAAGTCGATAATAAAACGACCACCCGTGTATTTACGATTGGCAGTTTTATCGAAGAAAATACTATCGCGGTTATAGAATTTGCCGAGTGTTTTATAGTCGTGTTCAGTGAGCGCGTTCATATATTTGATGGCTAACTGTTGTTCCGCAGGCATTTCCCCTGAGTTTGCATGTACAGACACAGGAAACAGCGCTGGAATAAACATAAGGCAGACTAAAAGACACAATATTCGCAAACTATTCCCTCTTGGTTTTGAGATCAAAGGCGGGTAACGACAAATGCCATTTGATGGCGCATAGGCGGATCATTAATGCACTGGTCATGGCTAAAAACAGTGCCGTTTTTTCGCCCATACCCAAGGCTAAGCTTACGGTATAACCAATACCGCCGATAATTGAGGCCGTGGCATAGATTTCTGTGCGCAACACCATAGGGATTTGTCGGCACAGTAAGTCTCGAATAATGCCTCCTCCAACGCCTGTGATCAAGCCCATCACGACGGCAATCATGCCACTTAGCCCCATATTGAGGGCTTTTTCTGCACCAATCACAGTGAACAGGGCTAAACCTAAGGCATCAGCTACGGGGAGCGTATACTCCGGCATCTTGCGTGGTCGGCGTACTAACAGCAAACAAGCTAGGACAGTGGCGAGTATGACTATGATGTAGTTCGGGTCGCGGATCCAAAACACGGGTGTGGCGCCAATCAGCGCATCACGGATACTGCCACCACCTACAGCTGTGACCGATGCAAGCACTATCACCCCAAAGGGGTCCATGCGATGACGTCCTGCAGCTAAGGCGCCAGACAGAGCAAATACTGCCGTGCCACATAAATCGAAGAAGTAAATCCAATGGTTCATTTACTCATCTCTTTGATATGGATATTCAGCGCATCCACAGAAATACGAATTTCAATGACAGATAAAATCAGTGAATAAAGTAGGAGTAACAAGCTGGCACCAAAGATGATGGAGCCAGTCTTGTTAAAACCGATATAAATAAAAATCATACAGAGCACACACAGGGCAAAACTCGATACACCAGCTTCCTGCATGCGGCGAATAATCCTGATCCGCTGACTTAAGTTTTTAATCTGATCCTGATGCACGGGTTTGTCGCCGTTACTTAACTGACGGATCAATGCTGCCAGTGCAAAGAATCGGTTGGTATAAGCAAGTAATAGCAAAGAAATTGCCGGAAATAACAACGCAGGAGTTGTTAATGAGACATGCATGTTTTCGAACAAGATAGTCAGCCTTTAACCTAATGTTAAGATGAGAGGCATCATATCACAGGGTTTGTAGCCAGCGTAAACCCGCCCAAAGGAAGGGAAGAAGCGTGATAAAACTAAACCAAATTGCGCAGGCGCGTGAGGTGAGTTTTACTGCGGGGGTAATACTCTCATGGTGCGGCTGTGGGCCATAGACTATCTTTGCTACATCAATGCGTTGCCCCGAAAACTTCTGCGGTCCGCCTAATTCAATCCGTAAAATATTCGCCACTAAGGACACACTCATCACATAACCCCGTAGGGCGGGATGATTTTTAGAGGTGCGAAACAGCAATGCCAAGGCTTTAGGGCCACCCTGAATCGCAATAGACAGGCTCCATAACCAAGCGGGTATTGCCAGTAGTACCGTTGAGATAATATTCACAGTACTGCAAAAATGCTGATATTTAGGTTGTATAGGTGGCCAGCTGAGCTCGAGTTGTTTAATCATTCTGACCGCCAGCACCATAGGCGCACCCGCGATCGCAAAGAAGAAGATAGTCGAAGCCGTACCGTAAATTGGCGCTGTAGCCAATTTTTCAATCGTCGCTTTGGTTAAGCCCACTTCCGATAGGTTATCCGTATCACGGACAACCCACGGCTGTAATAGCTTTTTTGCGCTGGCATTATCCTCGCGTTTTAATGCCTTAGCGATTTCGTCGGCGACTTGGCTAAAGCCTGCATCACTCAAACACAGATAGAGTACTAAAAACTCAAAAAACCAAGGGAAAGCCGCGAGCTCGAGCAAAAAGGTAATAATCGCCCAAAAGGGGAACACTAAGAGCAGCATGGCCAAAAAGCCAGCCGTTGCTTGCTGGCTTGGTGAGCGCTCAGGGCGGTTTACTTTAGCGGCGAGCTGTTTGGCTAAGTGACTAAACCAAATCAGTGGCTGCATTTCCCTTGGCAATGGCGCTAAACGCGCCAGTAATAAAGCAAAGAAAAGTACCAAGAAGCCCTCAAACAAAGCGCCATCAATTTCGACAAGTTGTTGATAAAAAGAACTGTGCATCAGGTACTTTCCGCAATCATGCTTTAGTCAATTACTTTACTGAGTTTGGATCTAATTGCTCAAGCAGCAACATTACCATCAATGCTGAATGGTAGCCTGCCTTCACAATGTAAGAATCAAAGTCGACGGGGGAGTCGTTGTTGGCGTTGTCAGAGAGTGAGCGAATCACCACAAATGGCACGCCAAATTGGTGGCACACTTGAGCAATTGCCGCGCCTTCCATCTCACAGGCCGCCATGGTTGGGAAGTGCTCCAACATGGTCTTGGTACGTACTGGATCGCAAATAAAGCTATCGCCAGTACAGATTAAGCCTTCAATCGCTTTCACTTCGCCTAATTGTGCGATGGCCTTATTGGCTGCTTCGACTAAGTATGGCGCTGGAATAAAGGCTGCGGGTTGCTGCGCCATTTGGCCTATTTCGTAACCAAATGCGGTGACATCCACATCGTGGTGGCGCACTTCGGATGAAATCACGATATCGCCAATCGACAGTGAATCGACAAAACCACCCGCAGAACCTGTGTTGATTACTGCATCGGGGGCGTATTTCTCAATCAGCAGCGTGGTGGCAATACTAGCGGCGACTTTACCAATACCAGAGCGCGTCACTACAACGTCTTTGCCCGCTAAGGTGCCAGCGATAAATTCAATACCCGCAATCGTTTGCGAAGAGGCGTTTGTCATAGCCGCAATAAGATGGGCAACTTCTGGCTCCATTGCGCCAATAATACCAATTTTCATGGGAGACCCTTTTGATTCAACTGAATGTGTGATGCCACTAAAAGAGTGGGATAACAGAATGGCGGCTAATATACCACAGTTATGCTTTGACGTTATTGTGGGATTGCGATTGCTTGATTGGGATAATGTTAAACGGCGAATGGGTAAAAAAATGCGCACCCTAAGGTGCGCCAAAATTCACAAGCAAATGGTGGACTCGTGGGTACGAGTCCTAGACTCACAGCTACAGCGGTACAACAAAAAACCATTAATCTAAGTAGTTAAGAATGCCTTGCGCGGCATCACGTCCTTCGGCAATTGCGGTCACAACTAGATCCGAGCCACGGACCATATCGCCGCCAGCAAATACCTTTGGATTGGTGGTTTGGAATGGATTATCGGCCTGTTTACTGGCTTTTACTCGGCCCCATTGGTCGAGTTCAATGCCGTAATCGGCAAACCAAGGCGCAGGGCTAGGTTGGAAACCGAAGGCGATAATTACCGCATCGGCGTCGAGTAGCTGTTCACTGCCTTCAATCGCTTCGGCACGTTGACGGCCACTCGCATCGGCTTTACCCATTTGAGTTTCAACGCATTCGACACCCACCACTTTGCCATCCTGGGTTTTAATCGCCACGGGTTGACGGTTAAACAGGAAGTTCACTCCCTCTTCACGGGCGTTTTGCACTTCGCGGCGAGAACCCGGCATGTTGGCTTCGTCACGGCGATAGGCACAAATCACGCTGCTAGCCCCTTGGCGCACGGCGGTGCGAACACAGTCCATGGCGGTATCACCACCACCTAAGACCACCACGCGCTTACCGGCAAGGTTAAGGTAAGGCGTATCAGGGCTTGTGCTGCCCATCAGGTGATGGGTATTGCCAATCAAGTAGGGTAGGGCTTGGTACACGCCTTGGGCATCTTCGCCCTCAAGGCCCGCTTTCATGGCGGTGTAGGTTCCCATACCGAGGAAGACAGCATCGTATTCCTCAAGCAGTTGGTTAAAGGCGACATCTTTGCCCACAGTTACGCCCAGTTTGAACTCGATACCCATGCCTTCTAACACAGTGCGGCGAGTTGCCATCACGGCTTTATCCAGCTTAAAGGCGGGAATACCGTAGGTCAGCAGGCCACCAATCTGGGGATATTTATCAAACACCACAGCCTTAACCCCATTACGGGCAAGAATATCGGCGCAGCCTAAGCCAGCTGGACCTGCGCCCACAATCGCCACTTTTTCTTTACGGGGCGTGACCTTGCTCATATCCGGACGCCAGCCTTGGGCGATGGCGGTATCGGTAATGTATTTCTCCACATTACCAATAGTCACGGCGCCAAAGTCGGCGTTTAGGGTACAAGCCCCTTCACAGAGTCTGTCCTGTGGACAGACGCGGCCGCAGATCTCGGGCAGGGTATTGGTCTCATGGACTAAGTCCGCCGCCTCCATGATCCGACCCTGTTGCGCCAGTTTCAGCCAGTTGGGAATATAGTTGTGCAGCGGGCATTTCCACTCACAATAAGGGTTACCGCAATCGAGACAACGGTCCGCTTGTTCACTCACCTGTGCTTGCGCAAAGGGTTGATAAATCTCAATAAACTGAGTCGAACGCTTTGCCGCAGGGTGTTTAGTTGGGTCTTTACGACCCACTTCAATAAATTGAAAATCGTTACTCATCTGCTATTACCCCGCTTTTACTGCCAGTTCCGGGCTCGATTGCTCTAATTTGAGCAGATCTGCAACGGCGATATTTTTCGGTTTCACTAATACAAAGCAATCTAACCAGTTGGCAAAGTCGCTTAAGATCATCTTCGCGTGTTCACTGCCAGTCTCGGCCACATGCTCCTCAATCAAGCCTTTTAAATGTTGCTGATGAATAGCCGATTCGAGCTTTTGGGTGTCTACCAGTTCGCTATTGACGCGGCGATTAAAGCGGCCAAATTGGTCGAAAACATAGGCAAAGCCGCCCGTCATCCCCGCGCCGAAGTTGACCCCGGTTTTGCCGAGCACGACCACAATCCCGCTGGTCATGTATTCGCAGCCGTTATCGCCTAAGCCTTCAACTACGGCGATGGCGCCCGAGTTACGTACCGCAAAGCGTTCCCCCGCTTGACCTGCGGCGAAGAAGCGTCCGCCAGTCGCGCCATATAGACAAGTGTTACCGACAATCGCGCTGCGCTCGCTCTGGAATGGGCTACCCAGCGGTGGATAAATCACAATCTTGCCGCCCGACATGCCTTTACCGACATAGTCGTTGGCATCACCGCAGAGCTTGAGTTCGAGGCCTGGGCTGTTCCATACTCCAAAGCTTTGGCCGGCACTGCCGTTAAAGCTGAGTTTTATCGGTGCCTTAGTGCCTTTAACACCAAGGGTGGTCGCGATATAACCCGATAGGCGTGCGCCCACTGAGCGGTCGGTGTTGTTGATACTGTAAGCGGCATCGAAACACTCGCCCTTATCGACCGCACTCTGGCATTCGTTGAGCAGATGCTGGTTGAGCAAGCCTAAATCTGCTGGTGGATTGGTTTCCTGCCAAGTGCGCGAGGTGTTGGCTTTGACCTTAGGCTGATACAGAATTGGCGCTAAATCGAGTCCACGTTGCTTATCGGTCTGGCCTTCTAAGGTATGTAGCCACTCACTACGGCCCACTAAGTCTTCGAACTTGCTGACCCCTAGGGTTGCCATCCACTCGCGCACTTCCTCGGCGACAAACTCAAAGTAAGTCATTACTCGCTCTGGTAAGCCGTGGTAGTGGTTATCGCGCAGTTTCTTGTCCTGAGTTGCGACACCGGTAGCGCAGTTGTTCAGGTGGCAAATACGCAGGTACTTACAACCTAAGGCAATCATAGGCACAGTTCCGAAGCCAAAGCTCTCGGCGCCGAGTAAGGCTGCCTTGATGACGTCGGTTCCGGTTTTTAGGCCGCCATCGACCTGCAAGCGGATCTTATGGCGCAGGCCATTTTCCACCAGAGATTGATGCACTTCGGCAAGGCCGAGTTCCCATGGGCTGCCGGCGTATTTCACCGAGGTGATAGGGCTTGCGCCCGTGCCACCATCGTAGCCAGAAATAGTGATCATATCGGCGTAGGCTTTTGCTACACCAGTCGCAATGGTGCCAACACCGGGTTCAGATACTAATTTCACTGAAATCAGTGCCTTGGTATTGATTTGTTTTAAATCGAAAATCAGCTGGGCTAAGTCTTCGATAGAGTAAATATCATGGTGCGGTGGTGGTGAAATTAAGGTTACACCTGGGCGCGCGTGGCGCAGCCCTGCAATTTCCACACTCACCTTATGGCCTGGCAGTTGTCCGCCTTCACCGGGTTTTGCGCCCTGTGCGACTTTAATCTGCAACACATCGGCGTTGACTAGGTAATGGGCGGTTACGCCAAAACGTGCCGAGGCAATTTGTTTAATCGCCGAGTTACGTTCGGTGTTAAAGCGGCGAGCATCCTCACCACCTTCACCCGAGTTAGAGCGGCCACCTAAACGGTTCATTGCAATGGCTAATGCTTCATGAGCCTCGGGGCTTAAGGCACCGATACTCATGGCCGCACTGTCAAAACGTGGGAACAAGTGGCTAGCAGCTTCGACCTTATCCAGTTCAATTGCAGCTTGGTCAGCCTTAATGCCAATCAAATCCCTTAGGGTGGCAACTGGACGGTTATCGACTAATTCGGCAAACTTCTTATAGGTCGCAAAATTTTTGTCGATTAAGGATGCCTGCAATGTGTTGACCACATCAGGGTTGAAGCAGTGGTACTCACCGCCATCCACGTATTTGAGTAAACCGCCTTGTGGCAGTGGCACATGGGCGCGGTAAGCGGCTTTATGCAGCAGCGCTTGATCGTTGGCGATATCCTCAAAGCTTGCGCCTTCGATACGACTCACCACTCCTTTAAAGCAGAGTTCAATCACATCACTGGCGATACCAATGGCTTCAAACTGCTGGCTACAACGGTAGGAACCGACGGTGCTGATCCCCATCTTCGACATGATCTTACGTAGACCCTTCTCGATGCCGTAACGGAAGTTCAGCATCAGCGCCGTGGTGTCTGTCAATTGATGGCGTTTCGCCAGATCTGAGATTGATTCATACACTAAATAGGGATAAATCGCCGTGGCGCCAAAGCCGAGTAGCACTGCAAAGTGGTGCGGATCTCGCGCTGATGCGGTCTCGACAATGATGTTGGTATCGCAGCGCAGGCTCTTACTCACCAGCATTTGTTGCACCGCGCCCACCGCCATGGCTGCTGGAATCACCTGCGCCGATTTATCAATCGCACGGTCGGATAAAATCAGCAGTGTAGTGCCACTGCGGGCTAAACGCTCGGCTTCCGAGGTGATGCGGCGAATCGCCTGTTCTAAGCCTTCCTTCGGATCGTAGTTTAAATCGACGATATTGGCGCGATAGTAAGTGCTATCTAATCCGAGTAGTTGATTGAAATCACTGAATAATAATATCGGTGAGTTGAACATCACTCGATAGGCATGGCCAGTAGTTTCGTTGAAGAGGTTTTGTTCGCGGCCAATGCAGGTCGCCAGAGACATCACGTGCTTTTCACGCAATGGATCGATAGGCGGGTTAGTGACTTGAGCGAATTTTTGCCTGAAATAGTCATAGAGCGAGCGTGACTTTTTCGACAATACGGCCATTGGCGTATCATCGCCCATGGAGCCAGTCGCTTCTTCGCCTTGTTTTGCCAGTACCCAAATCACTTGTTCAAGCTCTTCGCGGGTGTAACCAAACTGCTTTTGGTATTGCAGTAGTTGCTCAGGACTTAATTCACTGGCGCCATGTTGCTCTGTCGTTAGCTGCTCGGCAGGAATTAAAGTACGACTGTTTTTCGCCATCCATTCTTTGTAGGGGTGGCGACGCTTAAGATCGTTATCGATTTCGAATGACTGATATAGACGGCCATTTAATGTATCTAACACTAACAGCTCGCCAGGGCCGACACGGCCTTTTTCAATCACTTCATCGGCGGCGTAGTCCCAAATGCCGACTTCTGAGGCGAGGGTTAAGATACGATCTTTGGTGATCACATAACGAGATGGGCGCAGACCGTTACGATCGACCGCGCAAGCGGCGTGGCGACCGTTGGTCATTACGATCCCCGCAGGACCATCCCATGGCTCCATATGCATGGAGTTAAAGTCATAGAAGGCTTTTAGCTCGTCATCCATCTCAGGGTTACTTTGCCATGCTGGCGGGATCAGCAAACGCATGGCGCGGTATAAGTCCATCCCGCCAGAGAGCAGCATCTCGAGCATATTGTCGAGGGAGGAGGAGTCAGAACCCGTTTCATTCACAAAGGGTGCCGCCTGCTGTAAGTCAGGCAGCAGCGGCGAATTAAACTTATAGGCTCGAGCGCGAGCCCATTGGCGGTTACCGGTAATCGTATTGATCTCGCCGTTATGGGCAAGATACCTAAAGGGCTGAGCGAGTGGCCATTTAGGTGAAGTATTGGTTGAAAAGCGTTGATGGAATAGACAAATGGAGCTTTTCAAACGGATGTCGGCAAGGTCGGGATAGAATGCGGGCAGGTCGGCAGGCATCATTAAGCCTTTGTAGACGATGACTTGACCTGAAAGACTCGCGACATAAAAGTCTTTATCGTCAGTAATTTGTTGCTCTAAACGGCGGCGAGCCATGTAGAGACGTCGCTCAAGGTCTTTCTCACGCCAACCAATGGGGGCGTTAATCAGCACTTGATAGATTTGCGGTAGGCTCGATTTACCAATCTCACCCAATACCTCAGGATTGATAGGGACTTTACGCCAACCAGCAATACTTAATGTTTCACGCTCCAGTTCGCGTTCGAGGATGAATTTAGCTTGGTCGGCTAATTCCTCATCTTGGCTTAAAAACAACATGCCTACAGCGAATTTGCGGCTCAAGTGCCAGTCATTTTCTGCGGCTACGGCCTCAAAGAATTGCAATGGTAGCTGCATCAATAAACCACAGCCGTCCCCAGTTCGACCATCAGAGGCGATACCGCCACGGTGTTTCATGCGATCAAGGCCATGGATAGCTGTGCGCACGATACGATGACTGGCTTCGCCATCCATTTGTGCAATCAAGCCAAACCCACAATTGTCCCGCTCAAAACTGGGATGATATAAGCTCATACAAAAACCTCCCTTGACCTCAACGAAATTACTACTCGGGAGAAATGTAAAGACTTTCTATAGATATGCACCCGAACCACCCAAATTATCCTGAGATTAACTAAAGGTCAAACCAAAATTTTGCATAAAATATGGGTATTAATTCATGTTTCATACACAAAACACAATTGCTTGACGTTAACGTTAACTGATCAAAATGCTGTATAACATTATGAATAAAAAGAATTTTAAAAAATGAAAAACTTGTAAGTTACTAAAATGTAACATTGGCGCTGATTGTTTTTGATTTAGAAATAGTGATTTTTATTGCAAATACAGTGTTTGTATAAAAATATGAAATAAGTGAATTGTTATTCTGTTTGGTTGTGAGTGCTATCACAGAATGTAAAGGCACTGTGAGGGGCGGCTCAGGTTTTTAGCTTGGATATGGTGAATATTATGAGAGTTTGATTTACCGCCAAGAAAAGTGTGCTCGCTTTGTTTATCATGAGTTTTTTCGTCTATCTACACATCATTATTTCTTCTTTCTTGTGATTTTATCTTGGTTATTTTTAATGAAACGACATGAAATATGGCAGGCGAGCTAATGGGGCTCGATGCATACGTAAACACATTTGGTGCTGTTTGTAAGGCTAAATACGGTGAGCGATTACGCAAGCTCACCATAGATGCCAAATTCACTTGTCCTAACCGTGATGGCACGCTTGGACGTGGTGGTTGTACCTTTTGCAACGTGGCGTCCTTTAGTTATCAGCAAACGGAAATGCTCAGCATCAGTGAGCAGCTAGAACAAGGGAAAGCCCGTTATAAAGAGGCGAAACCCAAGCTGAATGCGGATAAGTTTATCGCTTATTTTCAGGCTTATACGAGCACTTATGATGAGTATCAAGTGCTGATGGCTAAATACGATGAGGCGGTCAAAGACAGTGAGATTGTGGGCCTGTGTGTTGGCACTCGTCCCGACTGTGTGCCAGATAATGTATTAGATTTATTAGCGAGTTATCAGCAAAAGGGCATCGATGTCTGGTTGGAGCTTGGATTGCAAACCGCCAATGATAGCACTTTGCATAAGATTAACCGTGGGCACGATTTTGCCTGTTATTGCGATACCGTTTTGCGGGCGAGAAGTCGAGGATTAAAGGTGTGTACTCACCTTATATTAGGTTTACCCGGTGAGACTCGTCTCGATTACATGGCGACCCTTCAGGCCGTGCTGACGCAGGGCGTAGATGGTTTAAAGCTTCATCCATTACATGTGGTTGAGGGCAGTACTATGGCAAAAGCTTGGCGCACAGGGCGCTTACCTTTGCTCAGTATTGAGGAGTATGCGGCTTGTGTCGGCGAACTAGTTCGGCATACACCGAAAGAGGTGATCTTTCATCGGGTGACCGCCTATGCGAAAAAACCGATACTGCTGGCACCCGATTGGTGTGGTTATCGTTGGAATGGCTTAGTGGCGATTGTTGAGGATCTTGCGAGTAAGGGTGGACAAGGGGCGGCATTAGCGCGACCATAATGTCCATATTTGCTGAATGGATTCATTTGGTAATTTTTTATCGCTAATAGTATTTGATATAGTTGATTTTTTGTTAATAAAAACATCTTTTGACCACAAATGCTGCTATAAGTTGCGCTGACAATTTTAGTGGGTATCATGTCATAAATTTGTTTTAAGCATTGGACTACTTAAGGGAGGCCTAGATGGCCACAGTTGAATTAGAGACAATTCTAGATCTCAATACGTTAGAACAGTATTGCAGCGCGATTGGTGCCGGTACTTTGCTAAAGAGCGTGGTGTTATTTGAGCAATTAATGCCTGAATATGTTGGGAATCTAGTAAAGGCTAACGAAGCTGCTGACAAGGACACTTTATGTTCAGAGGCCCACAAATTTAAAGGTGCAGCGGGTTCAGTTGGCTTAAAACGTATTCAGCAAATTGCCCAATTACTGCAGCATGGCGAAGAAGCGCGTTGGGAAGTTGAACATGCAACTTGGGTCGCGCAAATTGTTGAATTTGCGAGTGCCGATCTGCAGCAATTAAAGCAATTCTTACAGGCTAAAGCCTAGTTTGGTTTGCGAGGTGCGGCGTAAAGGTTGCACCTCGATAACTTCTTCCTTCTCGTTTTATCCCCTCTTTTGCTTTTCCCTCCTTTATTCTGAGTCGCCTCAAGCGTTTTACCTTGATTGAAAATCGATTTTGCTCACACTATTGAGTAATTTAGCCGCGTTTTAGTTGATAACTTATGGTAGAGTTGATTAAATTTATTAATTCATAACCGTAGTGGCAATCGATAAAATGAAAAATTTACCTAGCCTTAAGAATCTATATTACTTGGTGAATCTTCATCAAGAGCAGAATTTTAATCGCGCCGCTAAGGTGTGTTTTGTCAGCCAATCGACTCTGTCAAGCGGCATTCAGAATCTTGAAGAGCAGCTTGGTCATCAGTTGATTGAACGTGACCATAAGTCTTTTATGTTCACCGCTATCGGTGAAGAAGTCGTACAGCGTTCCCGTAAAATCCTTACGGATGTCGACGATTTAGTTGAATTGGTCAAAAACCAAGGCGAACCGATGACAGGCGATATCCGCTTGGGTTGTATTCCTACCATTGCGCCGTTTCTACTCAGCCGAGTCGTTAAACAATGTCAGCAGGCGTACCCTGAGATGAGTTTGTTACTCAAAGAGGACACGACGGAACGTTTACTCGATGCCTTAGGTAAAGGGGAGTTGGATTTACTTATTCTAGCTTTACCGGTTGATACCAGTGGTTACCACAGCATGAAGGTCGGAATCGATCCCTTTAAGATGGTGATCCATAAAGATTTAGTGGGGGGAATTCATCAGCCGATCGATTATCAGACATTACCTGATGAGAGTATTTTTCTGTTGCAGAGTGAGCATTGTATTACTGGCCATGCTATTACTGCTTGTCAGTTGGGTGACAGTGCTAAAGTCAATCCTTTTGCTGCCACGAGTCTGCATACCTTAGTACAAATGGTAAATAGCAAACTGGGCACAACGTTCTTACCGCAAATGGCGATTGATGCAGGGATTTTGAATGATACCGATCTGGTGGTAATGACTCCGCCAGGTGAAGCGCCATATCGCGATATCGGTTTAGTATGGCGACAAACAACCAGCCGAATTTTAACTTTCCGTACGCTAGGTTTATTGATCCAAAAATTGTTAGCTAACGAAACCGCATAATCACTGAGTATTTTTGCTTTTGGTGAGTTTTATAAAGGGGAAACACCAAACACTTCAATCGAGTGTTGTTTCCCTTTTAATTTAATTGGGCCCAGATTAGTCAAACGATACTCACTGTTAGGATTATCGAGTCGTCCCGCTAAGGCGCCAGAGATCAACATACGCTGTCCTAAGGGATTACATTGATCCTGCAGTCTCGCTAACGTATTTAGCACATCACTAAAGAAGCTAATTTCTTGTTTTTGAACACCAACAACTGCAGCAACGACTTGCCCACAGTGAGCCGCCGCTTTAAATTTAGGCACAAAACCATAGTGTTCTTCAAAGTAACGTCTCTGCCAATTTAATTGCTGGCTAAATTCAAAATAGATATTCATGCAGCGGTCGTGCACAACACCTTCCTCTAAGGGCCAATGGATTAATACGGCATCACCCATATAGCGGTAGATTTCAGCTTCGTTATTACTCACAGTATCTGAAAGTAAGCTAAAACTATCTTGGATTAGGCGACTAAAGCGATAATCGCCAAGAGATTCAGCATGAGTTGTTGAGGCGACCATATCTAAGTAAAGAAATAAACGCTGTTCGTATCTTGGCTTATGGTATTTACCTAAACCAATATTGAGTAAAATACGTGGCCCAACTAAAAGCCCCATCTGCTCAACAAAGGCTAAGCTCACTCGTACAACGACTAAATAAACAATTAAGGCTTGGAATGAGGGACTATAGAGAATATGCGCCGTAAGCATTTGTCTAAGGGTCGACATGTGATTTTCAATGGCCCACATATTTAGAAATTGGGTCATATAAGCTAAGGTTGTTGCACCTAATAACAGGAACAATCCTTTAAAAATGACTGAGAAGATATAAGGCAGGCGATTGATAGCGCTAAAATCAGCTATCAGATTGGACATCCAGTGTAAGCTACCAAAAATAATCCCCATATAGACGGCGAGTGTCGCGAGATCAGCCGAACCTACAGCCCATTGCGGCAGTTCTGGTGATTGGGCATATCGAAAAAACACGAATGCAGCCATGGCTATCGCCCAAGCTAATATCGCAAAAAGAAGTTTTTTCGCTTGTCTACGAGTTCTCACAACGGGTTTTGTATCCGAATACGGCCATATATTTCAGGATGCCGTAGTTTATAGAAAATCATCACTAGAGTGCCAGTGATATTTGTGATCTGGATCAATACAACGCTATATAGCTACGAAAATTTAACCAAACACTTTATTTAATATCATTGCTGTAAAGGCGGTCTTGAGATAAAAACCGCGAGGATTGGTCATTTTGAGGCTGCCATCCTCGGCAATACTTTGAGTCAATGCCTTACTATTAGCGGCTTTAGGGCGTAATTGGAGAACTTCACCGTGCCTAGCGGTGAGATTTTCGACTTTACCAAGAGCAATCAGCTCCATGATTTCTTCCCAATCCTGTTGCAGTAATGCTTGCTCTTGTGGATCGGGCTGCCACAGTATTGGTGTGCCAACTCTGCGTTCACCCACAGGGATATGTCGCTCCCCCTCTACTGGTACCCACAGTACTCGTTGTAACTTGTGACACACTAAGCTGTCTTGCCAAGTTAATCCTTCAATATTGGTCAGCGGTGCAACGCACACATAGGTGGTTTCAAGTGGTTTGCCCTGATGATCAATGGGGATAGTTTTTAGCTCTACTCCGAGGTGAAGAAAATCTTGTTCGGGTTTCGAACCTGCTATCGCACCTAATTCCATTTCAATGAGTTGTCCCACCCAACCTTTATCGCGTTTCAGATTGTCGGGGACACGAATGCCGCGATGGGTAGCAATTTGCGCCAAAGATACGCCGGCCATCATATTAGCGCGTTCGAGCAATTCGCTCAGATTTTGAGGGGGAATAATAGGTTTCATAGGCGAATTTTACTGGAAAATAACTGCTTAGCAACCAAGGTCAAAAAATGAACATTAAAATAAGAATAAACGCATTGCTAACTTTTTGTATTTAACAATATGATTTTTATTGTTTTTATCTGATTTTAGGCAAGTGTCAGTTAAAGTGTTCAAAGTTACTCTCGGCTTTCCCTTGCGTTTCTCACATATTTATCCACAGATATTATGGATAACTCACAATGCGTGTGCCTTTAACTGAATAAAATCTTTGAGTCAATGGTAGTAAGTGGCATTTTTAAATAGGGATGTGGGTAATTTTGGGTGTGCTCTGTGTATAACATTTAAGGATTACTCTAATTAAATAATAGAATTTATTTTAGGTTAAAAAGTGAGCGTTTGTGTATTTGGATAGATATCTTGTAAATTATTAAGGTTTATCCTGATGATTTATAGGTTATTTTTTTAATGTGGTATGCGTTGTGATGTATATTCTATTTGTTGTTTTTTGAACGATATACCTAGTTTACCCTAGTTTCAAACAGAGATATCCACAGAAAATGTGGATATCCCCTTAAATTAATTCGATGAGTTGTTGATAAAGTAGTAAGTTGAAACTATTTATCCAAAGATAAGCTGAAAATAGAGGTTTGCTGAGAGACGGGCTTTGTGAAACAATCGCTTTATTAAAATTTATCCTTATTTGGAGTCCATGTGATTGATAGCGACGGCTTTCGCGCAAATGTGGGCATAATAATTTGTAACAGATATGGCCAAGTCATGTGGGCCAGACGGTTTGGACAACACTCATGGCAGTTTCCTCAGGGCGGTGTAGATGATGGTGAATCGGCCGAAGAGGCAATGTACCGTGAATTGTATGAGGAAGTTGGCTTAAAACCCGAGCATGTCACTATATTAACCTCGACGCGCTCTTGGCTAAGATACCGTTTACCTAAACGCTTAGTGAGACAGGACAGTAAGCCTGTGTGTATTGGCCAAAAGCAAAAGTGGTTTCTGTTACAACTAAAAAGCCAAGATAGTGCGATTAATTTAAGTTCTTCAGGCCACCCTGAGTTTGACGATTGGCGCTGGGTAAGTTATTGGTATCCGGTGCGGCAGGTTGTCTCATTTAAGCGTGATGTTTATCGTAAGGTCATGAAAGAATTTGCGGTAACGGCATTGTCATTCCAAACCCAGGAAATACCGAGGAAGCGGGTAAGACAAAAGACAACGGGCTGATTTTCAAAAGAGGATTGAAAACAGTGTTAAATACGCTCAGGGATATTACCCAAGCTGTGGCTTCTGCCCACAGCTTAGAAACCGCATTAGAAGTCCTAGTTTCATCGACCAAGGCTGCGATGGAAACCCAATGTTGCTCGGTCTATATCCTAGAGCAGCAAGAACTCGTTTTATCCGCAACCGATGGTCTCGAAAAGAGCGCTGTCGGTCGAGTGCGCATGCCTTTAACTCAGGGCTTGGTGGGCTTAGCTGCCGAGCGTGAGGAGGCGGTGAATTTAGCCGATGCACGTTTACATCCACGCTTTAAGCTCTTTCCCGAGGTTGCAGAAGAAGAATACCGTGCCTTTTTAGCTGTCCCTATTATTTATCAAAAAGCGGTTGTGGGTGTGATTGTGGTGCAGCAAGCTAGTGCACGGCAATTTAGCGAAGGCGAAGAAGCCTTTTTAATGACCTTGGCTGCGCAGCTTGCGATGGCGATCCGAGGATTAAAACAAAAGGCGCAGGTCAGTTCACTCCATCAACAGATTTTATTCCAAGGGACATCTGCATCCAGTGGGATCGCTATTGCACACGCGTTAGTGCTCGGTGGGGAGATTTCCCTCGAACAGCCCGATGTGCGCTGCGAGGACATTGCCCTTGAATCCAGCCGTTTAGTCGCGGCAATGGGGCGTTGTAAAGAGGCGATTGGTGCGCTATCTCAGCGTTTCGACCGAGAACAGGATGAGGAGGTCGCCTCAATATTCAATGCCTTACAGTTACTACTCGATGATGCCAGCCTCGGTGGTGAATATACCCGTGAAGTACAGCAGGGCTGGGAGGCTGAATCGGCGGTGAGCCGGGTTTCGTTGCGTTATATTCAGCAGTTTTTGGCGATGGAAGATCCTTATCTCAAGGAGCGGGCGAGTGATATCCGCGATTTGGGGCAAAAGGTGCTAAGGCAATTGATTGAGCCTGAGCGATTAGAGCATGAACCTGATAAACCTGTAATTTTAGTGACGAAAGAAGCCGATGCTACAATGTTGGCTGAATTTCCTCGGCAAAAATTAGCTGGGATTGTGACCGAGCTCGGTGGCGTTAACTCCCATGCGGCGATTTTAGCGCGGGCGCTTGGTGTACCTGCGATTACAGGCGTTGAACAGTTGCTTTCCGCTGATATTGATCAAAAGCTGTTAGTCGTCAATGCCAGCCGTGGGCAGCTTATGGTGTCGCCATCGCCTGCTATTGTTAGCGAATATCGCAGCCTTATCTCAGCGCAAAAAGCGTTGCAGCGCCAATACGCACAGGAGTTAGCGCTGCCTTCTGTGATGCTTGATGGCACGCGAATTAGACTCTATCTCAATGCGGGATTACTCAGTGGTGTCGCCTCGGAAATTGCCGAAGGGGCAGATGGTATTGGGTTATATCGCACTGAAATCCCCTTTATGTTGCAGCAGCGTTTTCCGAGTGAATCCGAGCAGGTAAAGGTTTATCAACAGGTACTCTCAGCGGCTTCGGGTCGCCCTGTAGTAATGAGAACCTTAGACGTTGGCGGCGATAAGCCTTTGCCGTATTTCCCTATTAAAGAAGACAATCCTTTCCTCGGTTGGCGTGGTATTCGACTATCACTGGATCACCCTGAGCTGTTTCTTGTGCAGTTAAGGGCCATGTTACAGGCTGGCGCAGAAGGCAAGCAGTTAAGCATTTTGTTACCCATGGTCAGTAATTTAGATGAAATCGATCAAGCGTTAGCCTACTTAGAGCAGGCCTATGTTGAACTCAAAAATGATGTCAACAGCAATATCGAAATGCCGCGTATTGGCATAATGCTCGAAGTGCCTGCAATGCTATATCAGTTAGATGAAGTGGCAAAGAGAGTGGATTTTGTGTCAGTTGGGAGTAACGATTTAACCCAATATTTACTCGCAGTCGATCGCAATAACCCGAGGGTCAGTTCATTATTTGACAGTTATCATCCGGGGATTTTGCGGGCCTTACATCAGGCAAGAATAGATTGTGAATATCATCATCTTGATATCAGTATCTGTGGTGAGTTGGCTGGCGAGCCCATGGGCGCGATCTTGCTTGTGGCGATGGGATACAACCAATTGAGTATGAACCAAGGCAGTTTAGCGCGAATTAACTATCTGCTGCGCCGAGTCTCTGGTGATGATTTAGCACAGTTACTCGCGCAGGCGTTAAGCCTATCTAACGGTTTCCAAGTGCGTGAGCTGGTTAAAGAATATTTTACTCAGCAAGGATTAGCCACAATTCTTAATTAACTAATCGTGCCTTTTGCTTTAAGCTAAGGCTTCACTTAATCACGCTGTAGGTATTCGTGTGGATAGTTTGTTGTTGGTGTTCTTTATTTGCTTGGCGTTAGGTGCGTTTGTCGGTTTTATGGCAGGATTATTAGGTATCGGCGGCGGCTTGATTGTCGTGCCTGCATTGCTTTATATTTTGCCATCGGTCGGTATTAGCTCTACGCAGCTACCTCATATTGCGATTGCCACTTCGCTAGCCGCCATTATTCTTACCTCTATTTCATCGGCACGTGCCCACCATAAGCGCGGTAATGTGCCTTGGGAATTGTTCAAATCAATGTTACCGGGCCTGATTATAGGCGCGCTGGCTTCAGGTTTTATTGCTGAGCGTATTCCTGCTGATGCTTTACAGAAAGGTTTTGCCATCTTTGTGATTTTAATGACAATTCAAATGGCTTATCCCGTAAAAGCCGAATCAAATCGCCAATTACCTAATTCAGTAGTGCTTTTTGTTGTATCGGCTTTGATTGCGGTTTTGGCCGGTTTGACAGGAATAGGTGGCGGTATACTGATAGTGCCATTTTTGACTTTTTATGGTTTACAGATGCGTCAAGCCGTGGGGTTTTCTGCTGCGATGGGCTTTTTAATCTCTCTTTCTGGCAGTTTCGGCTATATTATTGCGGGCATGAATGCCCCTGAATTGCCCTATGGTACCTTAGGCTATATCTATTTACCGGCGTTATTTGGCTTAATCATAACCTCAATTTTAATGGCTCCGGTTGGTGTGAAGGCTGCAAGCACTTGGCCCACCCCAGTCCTTAAAAAAATATTTGCACTTTTACTCCTTTGTGTCGGTCTCAAATTAATTCTGAGCTGATTTTTAGTTTTTAGCCCTCAATTTGAGGCTGTTGATGGATAAGTTATGGCATTGAATTTTCCCAATATCGATCCTGTGATCGTGAAGTTTGGTCCCTTTGATATTTTTGGACAAACCTTTGAACCTGCACTGCGTTGGTATGGATTTACTTACTTAGTGGGTTTTGTGGCGGCGATGTGGTTACTCAATCGTCAGGCTGACCGTTCCAATGGTTTATGGACGAGAGAGCAGGTTTCCGATTTACTGTTTTATGGCTTCCTAGGGGTGATATTAGGCGGTCGTATTGGCTATGTGCTCTTCTATCATTTTGATTATTTTCTCGCTAGTCCAATGTATTTATTTAAAATTTCAGAAGGCGGCATGTCCTTTCACGGTGGTTTGATTGGGGTGATTACCGCCATGATTTATATCACTTGGAAGCAAAAGCGTACCTTCTTTGCCGTGGCAGATATGGTGGCACCCGTGGTGCCTATTGGGCTTGGGGCCGGCCGTATCGGTAACTTTATAAATGGTGAGTTGTGGGGCCGCGTGACTGATGTGCCTTGGGCTATGGTGTTCCCAAGCGGTGGACCAGAACCACGCCATCCCTCGCAGCTCTATCAATTTGCTCTTGAAGGTGTTGCATTATTCTTACTCCTTTATTGGTTCAGTAAACGTACTAAGAAAGTCGGCGCAGTATCGGGTATGTTCTTACTAGGCTACGGTATTTTCCGCGTGATTGTCGAAACGGTAAGGCAACCTGATGCACAGTTAGGCCTCTATTGGGGCTTTATGACAATGGGGCAGATCCTCTCATTGCCGATGATCCTCTTCGGTTTATATTTAATTCTTCGTCCAGAGGGTAAGCAGTAATGCAGCAGTATTTAGACTTGATGAAACACATTTTAGCCGAAGGTGTGGATAAATCAGACCGTACAGGTACAGGCACTCGCTCGGTGTTTGGCTATCAAATGCGTTTCGATTTGAGTAAGGGCTTCCCCTTAGTGACCACCAAGAAGTGCCATATGCGCTCGATTATCCATGAGCTATTGTGGTTCCTGAAAGGGGAGACCAATATTGCTTATCTGCGTGACAATAAGGTCAGTATTTGGGACGAATGGGCCGATGAAAACGGCGATTTAGGCCCTGTTTACGGTGCACAGTGGCGCAGTTGGCCGACCCAAGGTGGTGAGGCTATCGATCAAATTTCGCAGGTCATTGCGCAAATTAAATCGCAACCCGACTCGCGCCGTTTGATTGTCTCTGCATGGAACGTGGGCGAACTGGATAAAATGGCACTGGCACCATGCCATGCGTTTTTCCAGTTTTATGTCGCCGACGGCAAATTATCCTGCCAGTTGTACCAACGCAGTTGTGATGTATTTTTAGGTTTACCATTCAATATCGCCAGCTATGCGTTGCTGACGATGATGGTTGCGCAACAATGTGATTTAGCCTTAGGTGACTTTGTTTGGACGGGGGGCGATACACATTTATACTCCAACCATATGGAGCAAACTGCGTTGCAGTTGACCCGTGAGCCAAGACCTTTACCCACCATGACAATTTTGCGTAAACCTGCCTCTATTTTCGATTATCAATTCGAAGACTTCGAACTGACCCACTACGATCCACATCCACATATCAAAGCGCCTGTTGCCGTTTAATGGCGAATTAATCGACCAACACCTCGGAATAGCCGAGGTGTTTTGTCGAAACTAACGATTATACTTGTTCATTTTCTTCGTCTACACTCAATCTATTATGATTTTTGGGAGTGCAAGATGGAAAAAGCGATTAGAAATTTTTTAAGCCAAGAGTCCGCCGGCGGCATCCTTTTATTGATTGCCGTTGCCTTTGCCATGCTGATGGCCAATTCTCCTCTCGCGGGACTCTATCAAGGTTTTCTCGGTACTGAAGTACAGGTGCGTGTCGGTGCACTCGATCTGCATAAGCCATTGTTGCTGTGGATTAACGACGGTCTAATGGCGCTGTTTTTCTTGCTGATTGGTTTAGAAGTTAAGCGCGAGCTACTCGAAGGCGCATTATCGAGTGTGGCACAGGCTTCTCTGCCAACTTTTGCTGCCATTGGTGGCATGTTAGTGCCTGCGGGAATTTATCTTTTATTTAACTATGGTGATCCTATCACTCAAGCGGGTTGGGCAATTCCTGCAGCGACGGATATTGCTTTTGCTTTGGGGATCATGGCGTTGCTAGGTAGCCGCGTACCCGTTGCTTTAAAGGTCTTTCTGCTGGCATTAGCCATTATTGATGATTTAGGCGTTATTGTGATTATCGCCCTCTTCTACAGTACCGATTTATCAACCATTAGTTTAATCATTGCCAGTATTGCGATTGTTGGTTTAGTTGCTTTAAACCGTAAAGGAGTGACCTCATTAGCACCCTATGGCGTATTAGGGCTTATCCTGTGGGTTGCAGTGCTCAAGTCAGGTGTTCATGCCACATTAGCGGGTGTCATTATTGCCTTCTGTATTCCTCTTCGAGCAAAAGATGGTAGTTCGCCTTCTGAGCATTTAGAGCATAGTTTACACCCATGGAGCACCTTCCTAATTCTGCCTGTATTTGCCTTTGCTAATGCTGGGGTCGCTTTAGGAAACATGAGCTTAGATACGCTTATTTCCCCTGTGCCAGTGGGGATTGCGTTGGGATTAATGTTAGGTAAACCGATAGGGGTGATGCTGTTTAGCTTTGTTGCTGTCAAGCTTAAGTTGGCACAGTTGCCTGATGGTATCGGTTGGAAACAGATCGCACCCGTGGCGGCGATGTGCGGGATTGGTTTTACCATGTCGATGTTTATTGCTTCGTTGGCATTTGAGCTGGCAGACCCTATGTTCGGCGATTTAGCACGCCTTGGCACCTTGATTGGCTCAATTCTCGCAGCCTTGATCGGGTATTTCTGGTTATCAAAAGTGTTACCAAAAAAAGGAGTATAACTATGATAAATATGAAATTAGTGGGAGTTGCTGCATTGTTAGCATTATCTTCAAGTGCCATGGCTTCGCAAATTGATGCCTGCAACAAAGATGTCGCATCACAAACCTGCCAAAGCTATCTTGAGGGGATAGTTGATGGGGCATTAATGTTTAAACCTGAGGCATTAGGCGCGAGGCTTGAAACCAATGGTTACGAGTCTAGAGCATTAAAATACCGTGGCGGTAAACGTTTCCAAGAAGCAAACCGTACTTATTGTGCTAGTCGAATTCCTGATCGTGACAGTTTAGTCTCTGGGGTGACTGAAGCTGTTAGCACTGGTACTGCCGCAGATTTAGAGCAACTTCAAGGAATCGTTGTTAACTTATTGGATTGCCAGCGTTTAAAATAGCGATATTGACTCATTATTTGTTAAGCTGAGTCATTGCTACCCGATATGCCACAGCATAGATGCTGTGGCATCCCTAATAGGAAGCTCATTGGCGATGCTCCATCTCAATTACAACCATCTTTACTATTTTTGGATGATTAAGAAAAAGGGCTCTGTGGCAAAAGCTGCAGAAGCCCTTTATTTAGCTCCACAAACGATTACTGGGCAAATCCGCGCCTTAGAAGACAGGCTAAACGGTAGCTTATTTAAACGTGTCGGCAGAAATCTAGAAGCGACAGAGCTCGGAGAGCTCGTCTTTCGTTATGCCGATAGGATGTTTTCTCTCAGTTATGAGATGCTCGATTTACTTAACTATCAAAAAGATGACGCTATTCTATTTGAGGTTGGGATTGCTGATGCTTTATCGAAAGCCTTATCAAGTAGAGTGTTGCTCTCGGTTGTTCCTAATGATGGCTCTATGCACCTTGCCTGTTATGAGGCGACCCATGAAAGCTTAATGTCTCGTTTACGCGAGCATAAACTCGATATGATCCTTTCAGACTGTGCGGGCGAGTCACTTAAATATCCCGAAATTCTATCGAAAAAACTGGGTGAGTGTGGTGTGAGTTTCTTTTCTGCTGAAGCTTACAGTGCGGATTTCCCTGCCTGTTTAGAGCAAGGGCCGCTATTGATCCCCGGTCGTAGAACTTCGCTCGGTCAGCAACTATATCGTTGGTTTGATGAGCAAAATCTTAAGGTGAGTATTTTAGGTGAGTTTGATGATGCGGCCATGATGAAGGCTTTTGGTTACCTTAAGCGCGGTATCTTTGTCATGCCGTCGATTTATCCGCAAGAAGTGATTTCCCATGGCATGCATTTACTCGGTGAAACCTTAGATGTGAAAGAAGAGTATCACGTTATGTTTGCCGAACGGATGATCCAGCATCCTGCGGTTAAACGCCTCCTAGAAACGGATTTTAGTGATTTATTTGCCGGATTAGATACTCAAGTTAAGCAGTATTAAACTTGTGTTTCAACAACGCTTGCATCGACACTCAATGGACTGAACTGGTAGACTAAGGCGAATTTTGTTTTGGGAGAGATTAACTTGGAGTTAATGAACATTGCACGGGTCCGTTGGGCATGTCGCCGCGGAATGCTCGAATTAGACGTTTTGTTCCAGCCCTTCGTTGAGAATGTGTATCAGGATTTGTCTGATGAAGATAAAGCCCTGTTTATTCGTTTACTCGAGTGTGAAGATCCTGAATTATTTGCATGGTTTATGGGTCATGAAGTTTGCCCTGATCCTGAGCTTGCCCGCATGGTAGTGCAAGTCCGTGGCAGAGCTGCGCCATAGTTTTAGTGTAAAAGCCTCTTTTGACCAACGTCTCTCGTTGGTCGTATTTGTTTGTGTCTGTAGCACTTCTTTACTTCTCTGGCCAGAAACGGATACCGCAGTACTACATGGACTGAGGGCTATACTCGCCGTCTTAATATTGGGATTCTTGTGCTCTCAGTTATGGCAACTGAGGAAATGGCATTGCCGTTTTGAGCTTAATGGTCAAGGAGACGGCTGGCTATCAACGGGGGAGGCGTTTCATGTATTGCCCAGAACTTGGGTAACGCCGTTTATCTGCTTGGTTTACTATCAATCTGCCGATAGGTTGCATCTCTTACCTCTATGGGCGGATATGTTTAGTGATACAGATTATCGCCACTTATGCCGGCTAATACTTAAAGTTAAAACTCAGGCGGTGAGCCAACACGAACTACTTTAATCTAAATCTGAATCTGAATCTGAACTATGAGTGATGCGACTTTCACACCGTCTAAATAACAAACGGGCTAAATCCTTATTAAGATTTAGCCCGTTATAAGCGTTTAAGTTAAGCTATCCGCTTATTTTTCAGGTTGCAAAATGGTCGGTAGCGGAGAAGCTGACTTTTCAGGATGGTCAATATTGTAGTGCAGCCCTCGACTTTCTTTACGTTCCATCGCGCAGCGAATAATGAGTTCCGCCACTTGCACTAAGTTACGCAGTTCAAGCAGGTTATTACTGACTCTGAAGTTGCTGTAATACTCTTGGATTTCCTGCTGCAACATCAAGCAGCGGCGCAGTGCGCGCTCTAAGCGTTTATCTGAGCGTACAATACCCACATAGTCCCACATAAACAGGCGCAGTTCGTGCCAGTTGTGGGCGATAACGACTTCTTCATCAGAATTAGAAACTTTACTTTCATCCCATGCGGGAATTGGGCCTGGTAAGGGGATTTTATGCAGTTGACTCTCAATATCTTGGGAGGCTGCCCGGGCAAATACCAAGCACTCAAGCAGCGAGTTACTTGCCAAGCGGTTGGCGCCATGCAAGCCTGTATAAGCGACTTCACCAATGGCATAGAGACCATTGAGATCGGTTTGACCATGTAAGTCTGTCATCACCCCACCACAGGTATAGTGGGCTGCCGGGACGACCGGAATAGCGTCCTTTGTAATATCAATACCGAGTTCTAAGCAGCGACTGTAAATCGTCGGGAAATGCTTCATTACAAAGTCAGCATCTTTATGGCTGATATCCAGATACACACAATCGGCACCGAGACGTTTCATCTCATAGTCAATGGCGCGGGCAACGATGTCACGGGGAGCTAACTCTGCACGTTCATCAAAGTCTGGCATAAAGCGGCTGCCATCAGGGCGACGCAAATATGCACCTTCACCACGTAGAGCTTCGGTCAGTAAAAAGTTACGGGCATCAGCGTGGTATAAGCAGGTTGGATGAAATTGATTGAATTCCATGTTGGCAACGCGGCAACCTGCCCGCCATGCCATCGCAATACCATCACCACTAGCCACATCGGGATTTGAAGTATACTGATAAACCTTAGAACTACCGCCAGTGGCTAAAGCGACAAACTTAGCCTTGATGGTTTCAACTTGCTCGGCATTTCGGTTCCACACATAGGCACCTAACACGCGATTACCGGGGCGATTTAATTTGCGGGTGGTGATAAGGTCGATGGCGTTATAGCGTTCTAAAACTTGAATATTTGGATGGGCTAGGGCGCGTTCTTGCAGTGTTGTCTGCACCTCTTTGCCCGTTGCATCCGCAGCATGTAGAATGCGTCTATGGCTATGGCCGCCTTCGCGGGTAAGGTGATAAGGGGCATCTTTAGCATTGTTCCCCGAGGCTTCTTCTTTATCGAAAGCCACGCCACATTCGATTAGCCATTGCATTGCACTCTTGGCGTTTTCGGCGGTAAAAGTCACCACCTCTTTATCGCACAAACCAGCACCAGCGACTAATGTATCGGCTACATGGGATTCGATAGTATCACTTTCATCGAAGACGGAGGCGATACCGCCCTGCGCGTAGTATGTCGACCCTTCCGAGAGAGGGCCTTTTGAAAGCAGAATTACGTTTGCTTTTTCAGCAAGATGCAAAGCTAGTGTCAGACCTGCGGCACCGCTACCTATGACTAATATGTCAGATTGGTGTTCAACTACTTGTTTCATCGGGTATCATGCTATGACTGAGAGTACCATCTATGGTAAACCAACTGACGAATTATGGGTACTTTCCTTTTAACCTTACTTTTTTTGTATAATTCTTAGAACTTTTTCAAAGCACGCGAGTCTACATAAGTGAATATGATTCGAGCGACTGAGAAATCAGCATTTTAGATTTGGGAGAAGTCGGCTCGGATGAGTGGACAAATAAGTGATCAACAATTAGTTGAGCGCGTACAACGGGGAGATAAAAACGCTTTTAACCTGTTAGTGCTTAAATATCAGAGTAAAGTGATTAGCTTGATTTCACGCTACGTGCGTAACCAAGCCGACGTTGCTGATGTAGCACAGGAAGCGTTTATTAAAGCTTATCGAGCTTTGCCAAACTTTCGTGGTGAAAGTGCGTTTTATACCTGGTTGTACCGCATAGCCGTTAATACGGCTAAGAATTACCTCGTATCACAGGGGCGCAGAGCGCCTGCAAATGATGTCGATGCCGAGGATGCCGAATATTATGAAGGTAGTGATGCGCTAAAGGAGTTTGCCTCCCCAGAGCGACTAATGTTATCGGATGAAATCAAGAAAGTGGTTTTCGAAACATTAGAAACATTGCCTGAAGAATTACGTATGGCGATTTCATTGCGTGAACTCGATGGGATGAGTTACGAAGATATCGCCATCATCATGGATTGCCCTGTTGGAACGGTAAGATCGCGAATCTTCCGTGCCCGTGAGGCAATAGATAAAAAGCTTCAGCCTTTGCTGGAAGCCTAAATTCTTATTTTAAGAAACCCTTAAATTTAGACAGGTGAACAATGGATAAATTAGGTCAAGAATGGGTATCAGCCGCTGTCGATGGAGAGACAGATGTGCAGACGATGGCAGAACTTGCTGCCGATACGCATTCACATAATAAATGGCGTAACTATCATTTGATAGGTGATGCTATGCGGGGTGAATTACCCCAGACTATGGCGTTAGACCTTAGTGCAAGTATTGCTGCTGCAATTGAGCTTGAGCCTGCCATTGTCTCGCCCCAAGCCAAGGCTCCGATAGCCATTACTGAACAAGTAACAACGGATAAAAACCGCGTAGTGCCACTATTTAAGCAGTTTGGTCAGTATGCGATTGCCGCTACTGTGGCCATGTTTGCCATCGTCGGCGTACAGAACTTTAACCAAACAGCTGATGATGCCGCGTCGCCATCACCTGTGCTTGTTACTCGTCCTCTGGTGGGTAGTGCGTCGCCAGTGAGCTTACAGACTGGGCCTGTTCAACAAAATCAGAGCTACACTAATGACCAAATGAACGAGCAACGTCGCCGAATTAATACGTATATACAGGATCATATGTTACAACAACGATTGAATACGGGTGCCGTTGTAGAAGACAATAGCGAGGTTATTCCCGTTCCTGTCAATCAGTAGTAAGGAGTTAGCTTGCGTCTAATCCTGTTGGCTTTGTTAGCCTTGGTATTTCCTGCGGTGGCGCAGGAAGATATGCCTGCCAAAGTCTGGCTTGAGAAAATGAGCCAGGCTTTAAAAGAGAAAGAATTTAAAGCATCGATTATACAACTTCAGGCCGACCATATTCGGCCTTTGGTTTATCTTCACGGTAAGGTGAATAATCAAGAAGTTGCCTTTCTTGAGTACCTCAACGGTCCTCCCAAAAATGCGGTAAGAGTGGGAAATCGAGTCACCTTTATCGAACATGATCAACCCGCGTACAGTATCATCTCTAATCATATTCAGGGCGTATGGCCTGCGGCTTTCTCATCAAAAATGAGCGATTTAGAAGTGGGTTATCAATTTGTATTAGGTGGCCGCACTCGCATTGCTGGGCGCCCAGGACAAATGATCCGCTTGTTGCCTAATGATGAATACCGATATGGTTTCCAAATCTGGTTAGATATGGACACCTATTTGCCACTCAGATATGACATGTTGACTCAAGATAAGCAATTGCTTGAACAACTAATGGTGATTGAATTAATTGAATTTAGCGAGCCACCATCGATTCTACAGGAAGCCTACAAGCAAGAATGGCCTGCTGTGATCGATCAGGCTGAACGTCAAGATGGACAAAATTGGCAGTTTTCTTGGCTCCCCGCTGGATTTAGCGTAGTAGTGCGTGATCATCACCGTTTGATTGGTAGCCACGAGGCGGTTGAATATATTGCCTTGACTGATGGCTTAGCCAATATTTCTATTTATGTTGCTCGCGCTGGAGCAACGCCATTGCCTGAAGAGTTAATTACGCGTAATGGCTTATCTTTAGTGTCAGAAAAAGTCGGTAATGCTGAAGTGGTGGCTGTGGGTAAAGTGCCAACTGAGACCTTAGCCCGTATCGCGAAAAGTTTGATGTTAAAATAGAGCGGTTCATCATGATGGAAGAAGTGGCGCGGGTTGTCGCCTGTGATAATCAAGGTTGGCTCACCGTTGAGGTCGAGCTTAAAAGCACCTGCAAGAGTTGCAGTAGCAGTGAGTCCTGCGGGACGTCTGCTGTTGCACAGGCTTTTTCTGCAAAGACACAGCAATTCTCTATTCAGAGTGAACGTGCCTGTGAGGTTGGTGAACTGCTAAAGCTGGGGCTACCTGAGAGTGTCATCTTGAAAGCGGCTGCCTTGGTTTATTTGACGCCACTCTTCGGCTTATTTGCGGGTGCATTATTAGGGCAGTTTTTTGCTAGTTTGTTAGTAATCAATTCTGATCTCTGTGCGATAGCCTTTGCTGCTTTAGGCGCGTTAGCCGCTTGGTTCTTTGGAAAACGTAAGGCAAAACAGCTTGAAGTAGATTCGCAACCTGTGATTTTAGCTTATTTAGGCACAGGGATCAGTTTAGATAAATTATCTTTTTGATTTCATGTTGTTATTGATTTCAATTAGACAATAAACTTTTGCTGAGGGCGGCATTTTTCGACATAAAGACAACTATGAGTGAATCTGATTGGTATTGAATCCGCAATCAGGTACAATTTCCCACCTTTGAACCGTATCCATTTTTCAGTATTAGTCATAGCAGCATAATGAAACACATTAGAAACTTCTCAATTATTGCCCATATCGACCATGGTAAATCGACGCTGTCAGATCGTCTTATTCAGGTTTGTGGCGGTTTAAGCGACCGTGAAATGGATGCACAAGTTCTTGATTCTATGGATTTAGAACGTGAGCGCGGTATTACCATTAAGGCGCAGAGCGTTACGTTGGAATATACAGCCAAAAATGGCGAAACCTACCAACTCAACTTTATTGACACCCCAGGTCACGTCGACTTTTCCTATGAAGTATCTCGTTCATTAGCCGCCTGTGAGGGTGCGCTGCTTGTGGTGGATGCTGGCCAAGGCGTTGAAGCTCAAACGCTGGCAAACTGTTACACCGCGTTGGATATGAATCTGGACGTGGTACCTATCCTGAACAAAATCGACTTACCTCAAGCTGATCCTGAGCGTGTTGCCGCCGAGATTGAAGACATCGTCGGTATTGATGCGATGAACGCGGTGCGTTGTTCTGCAAAAACCGGTGTGGGTATTGATGATGTATTAGAGGTTATCGTCGAGCAAATTCCACCGCCAGAAGGCAATCCTGATGCGCCGTTGCAAGCCCTCATTATTGACTCGTGGTTTGACAGCTACTTAGGCGTTGTTTCTTTAGTGCGTATTAAACATGGCGTGCTCAAGAAGGGTGATAAGTTCAAGGTGATGTCTACAGGGCAAAACCATACCGCAGATCGTGTCGGTATTTTCACGCCAAAACAAACCGATAAAACCGAGCTAAAAACCGGTGAAGTAGGTTTCGTTATCGCAGGAATTAAAGAAATTCACGGTGCGCCAGTGGGTGATACCTTAACACTGGCTAAAAATGGTGCCGATAAGCCATTACCCGGCTTTAAAAAAGTGAAGCCTCAGGTTTATGCTGGTGTGTTCCCGATTTCTACCGATGAATATGAAAACTTCCGTGATGCACTGAACAAACTCAGCCTGAACGATGCCTCATTGTTCTTTGAGCCTGAAAGTTCATCTGCGTTAGGCTTTGGTTTCCGTATTGGTTATTTAGGCCTGCTCCACATGGAAATCATTCAAGAACGTTTAGAGCGCGAATACGATCTTGACCTGATCACGACCGCACCTACGGTAGTCTATGAAGTGCTGATGACCAGTGGTGAGACTATCTATGTTGATAATCCAGCAGATTTGCCTGCAATTAACAACATCGAAGAGATGCGTGAACCGATTGTTGAAGCCAATATTCTGGTACCAAAAGAATACTTAGGTAACGTAATTACGCTGTGTATCGAAAAACGCGGTACTCAAGTGAATATGGTTTACCACGGTAATCAAGTGGCCGTGACTTACCATCTGCCAATGGCGGAAGTGGTGATGGACTTCTTTGATCGCTTAAAATCAACTAGCCGTGGTTATGCGTCATTAGAGTACAACTTTATCCGCTTCGATCCGGCGGACATGGTGCGCTTAGATATTCTGATCAACGGCGACCGCGTGGATGCGCTGGCGATGATTATTCACCGTTCGAATATTCGTCACCGTGGTTTGGCGTTGGTTGAAAAGATGAAAGAGCTTATCCCGCGGCAGATGTTTGATATCGCGATTCAGGCCGCGGTCGGTAGCCAGATTATTGCCCGTTCTACCGTAAAAGCGTTACGCAAAGACGTAACAGCTAAGTGTTATGGTGGTGACGTTTCCCGTAAGAAGAAACTCTTAAATAAACAAAAAGAGGGTAAAAAACGGATGAAACAAGTGGGTAACGTTGAGGTGCCGCAAGAGGCGTTCTTAGCGGTACTTAAGCTAAACGAGTAACACTCGAGATAACACAATTTAGCTATTATTGCGCCGCAGTTTGCGGCGCTTTACTTAGCTTATCGTATGTTTTGTGGTGTTTTTTTATAAATGCGGTAAGTTAACTAAAGTTCGCGAGTCGAAATACAATAGTCGCTGAGTTTAGATCTTTACATTTCAAGGCAGGAGTTCAATACGTAATGGCAGCCTATTTTTCCATTATTTTAGTGCTAGTCACTCTGATTTCAGGGTTGATCTGGTTAGTCGATGTGCTGGTATTTGCGCCTAAACGCCGTGAAAGCTTAGCCTTGGCCAAGGCTTCTCAGGCCAATTTAACTGAGGAAGCCGAATACAATATTATCCGTGAACCCACTGTGGTTGAGACTGCGCACTCTATCTTCCCGGTGATTGCCTTTGTGCTGATCCTGCGCTCGTTTATTTATGAGCCATTTCAAATTCCATCGGGTTCTATGATGCCAACGCTGTTAGTGGGGGATTTTATTCTGGTTGAAAAGTTTAGTTATGGCCTAAAAGATCCCGTATGGCGCACTAAACTGATTGAAACGGGCGAGCCCAAACGTGGTGATGTGATTGTCTTTAAGTACCCAGAGAATCCTCAGGTTGATTACATTAAGCGTGTTGTAGGTTTACCGGGCGATAGGATTATCTACCGCAACAAACAGTTGATGATCCAAAAGGCCTGTGGCGCGGAGCAAACCAATTGCCCTGAGCCAGAATTGGTGGCGCGTACCGAAATCAGCCGTGGTGATTACAGCCAAGATGGAGTGCCTTTACTGCGTTATAAAGAGCAACTCGGTGAAGTGGCACACGATATTTTAATTAATCCAAGCCGTCCTGATATGTTGGGTTATTTCAAGCGTGATGGCAATTTACCCGCGGGTGAATTTCTTGTTCCCGAAGGCCATTACTTTGCGATGGGTGATAACCGCGATAACAGTACCGACAGCCGTTTCTGGGGCTTTGTCCCTGAAGAAAATCTTGTCGGTAAAGCGGTGGCTATCTGGATCAGTTTTGAGTTTGACCGTTCAAAAGCCGACTTCCTGCCAACCTGGGTACCAAGCGGTGTGCGCTTTGAACGTGTAGGTGGAATTCACTAGTATGGAACCGATTAAAAATTTGCCGCGTTTGTGTCGTACATTGGGCTATGAGTTCAAGAATATTGACCTTCTAACCCAAGCGTTGACCCATAGAAGTGCGGCAAATAAGCACAATGAGCGTTTAGAATTTTTAGGTGATTCGATTTTATCGATAGTCATTTCGGATGCCTTATATCATCAGTTTCCTAAGGCGACTGAGGGCGATTTAAGCCGGATGCGCGCCACTTTAGTGCGTGGCGATACGCTGACCTTGATTGCTCAAGCCTTTAAACTTGGGGATTATTTATTCCTCGGTCCTGGCGAATTAAAGAGTGGCGGTTTTCGACGCGAGTCGATTCTGGCCGATGCGGTTGAGGCGATTATTGGTGCGATTTATTTAGATTCGGACCTCGAAGTGTGCCGTAAGCTGTTGCTTAAATGGTATGCCGAGCGTTTATCTGAGATTCAACCAGGTGTGAATCAAAAAGACGCTAAAACCTTACTGCAAGAATATTTACAAGGGTTAAAGAAGCCGCTACCCGATTACCAAGTAATCAACATAGAAGGCGATGCCCACGATCAAACATTCACCGTTGAATGTCGTATAGATGACTTGAGTGAAAGCGTGATTGGCGTTGCGAGCTCACGCCGCAAAGCCGAGCAGATTGCCGCGGCTCAAGTATTGGAGTTACTGAAGAAATGACCAAAAAAACAGACTTGCCAGCTGTCGATGCCGCTAACGCGAGCAATGAGCCGAGCTTAGATGAATTACTGGCAAGGATGAATGCAGCGAGCGCGGCAGCGCCGTCTGTTCACTATGATGTGACCTATTGTGGCATGGTGGCTATTATTGGCCGGCCTAACGTGGGGAAATCGACCCTGCTGAACCGTTTGCTTGGGCAAAAGATCAGTATTACCTCGAAAAAGCCGCAAACGACGCGTCATCGCATCATGGGTATCCATACCGATGGTCCGCGTCAAATCGTGTTTATCGACACGCCCGGTCTGCATATTGAAGAGCAGCGTGCGATTAACCGTCTGATGAACCGCGCGGCGGCGAGCTCGCTTGCCGATGTGTCTATGGTGATTTTTGTGGTCGATGGTATGACATGGACCGCCGATGATGAGATGGTGTTAAGCAAACTTCGCCGCGGCGGTGAAGAGCGTAAAACCATTTTGGCCATCAATAAAGTCGATAATATCAAAGACAAAGAAGCCCTTTTCCCTTATTTGGAAGAAGTGGCCAAGAAGTATCCCTTCGATGAGATCCTGCCGATTTCTGCCAGTAAGGGCACCAACGTTAAACGTATTTTAGAGCTGGCGGCAGAGTCTCTGCCAGAGAATCCATTCTTCTTCCCCGAAGATTATGTGACCGACCGTTCGCAGCGTTTTATGGCCTCTGAAATTGTCCGCGAAAAACTGATGCGCTTTTTAGGTGATGAATTGCCTTATGATGCCACGGTTGAAATCGAGCAATTTAAGATGATGGAAAATGGCGTTTACCAAATTAATGCCTTGATCCTCGTAGAGCGCGAAGGCCAAAAGCGGATGGTGATTGGTAGCAAAGGTGAACGCATCCGTACCATCGCCACACAAGCGCGCCTCGATATGGAAACCTTGTTTGATAACAAAGTGTTCCTCGAAGTCTGGGTGAAGGTCAAATCCGGTTGGGCTGATGATGAACGTGCCCTGCGAAGCTTAGGTTACGGTGACGATTAATTGTTACTGATGATAGGCCTAGCCTGACTATGAACGAGCGCGCAGATTGATGAAACGGGGTTATGTTTTGCATCATCGCCCCTATCGGGAGTCTAGCGCGCTGGTGAATCTCTTGGTCGACGGGATTGGGCGTGTCGATGCCGTCGCGCGTGTCGGGAGCGGTAAACGCTCCATCAAAAGTATCCTCCAGCCCTTTCAGCCGCTGATTTTTGAATTTAGCGGTAAATCAGAACTCAAAAACATCAGCCAAATTGAAGCGGCCGCGCCAGCCGTGCCCTTATCGGGTTATAGCCTGTATGCCGGCATGTATATCAATGAGTTGCTGATGCGAACCCTGTCTGTTCACCATAATGCCGAGGCGTTATTTCTCATCTACCACCAAGCCTTAGTAGGGCTTGCGGCGCAGTTTTGTGAGTCGAAACTGCGTTACCTTGAACTGGCGCTTTTGCGGGAACTCGGGGCTATGCCATCCCTTATCCGCGATACACAAGGCGAGCCGCTGATCCCTGAACATTACTACCAGCTTGTGCCTGAACTCGGGTTTCAATTTGTGCTAAACAGCCGAGCAAAGCACACCTATCAAGGCGCGATGTTAACCGCACTTAACGATAATGAGCTGTTGCAAGAGCAGTTTTTAGCAGCTAAACGACTGATGCGGTCTATGCTGCAACCATTGCTCGGAGATAAGCCACTGGTGAGTCGGCAGTTGTTTATGCAAGCGACAGCACCAAAGATGAATGGGAATAATTAGCCCTAGCTCCTGTTTTTTACAGTCTGTCCCAGTACAATAGGGCGCAAATCAGCGTTAATTCTCGCCTTAACAACATAAAGGAGTTCCCGATGAGCCGTATCTTATTGGGTGTTAATATCGACCATATTGCGACCCTGCGTCAGGCTCGCGGCACCAGTTATCCCGATCCTGTCCATGCGGCGGCGGTTGCCGAGCATGCGGGTGCCGACGGTATCACCATTCATTTACGGGAAGACAGACGCCATATTATCGACCGCGATGTGTATCTGCTGGCAAAAACCTTAAAGACGCGGATGAACTTTGAGTGTGCCGTGACAGAAGAAATGCTCAACATCGCCTGCGAAGTCAAACCAACCTACGTTTGTTTAGTCCCTGAAAAGCGTCAAGAAGTGACGACTGAAGGCGGTTTAGATGTGGCTGGTCAATTAGATAAAATCACTGCTGCGGTAAGCCGCTTAGCCGCCAATGGTATTCAAGTGTCACTGTTTATTGATGCTGATAAGACGCAAATCGATGCCGCCGTTGCCTCTGGCGCGCCACTTATCGAAATCCATACAGGTTGCTATGCCGACGCTAAAACTGCTGAGGATGAGGCCAAAGAGCTTGCCCGTATCAGCGAAATGGCAAAATACGCTCACGGCAAAGGGTTGGTAGTGAATGCTGGCCACGGGCTGCATTATCACAATGTTAAGCCGATTGCGGCAATCCCTGAGCTGTATGAACTCAACATCGGCCATGCCATTGTTGCGCGAGCGGCCATTGATGGCTTAGCGACAGCGGTTAAAGATATGAAAGCGCTGATGTTAGAAGGTCGTCGAGGCGAATAATGGCAATCGTTGGGCTTGGCACTGACATAGTTGAAATCGAGCGTATCACGGCCCATGTGGCACGTTCCGGCGATAAGCTGGCCAAACGCGTACTGACAGAGGCTGAGTTCGATATCTATCAACAGCATAGCCAACCGAGCCGCTATTTAGCTAAACGCTTTGCCGCCAAAGAAGCCGCCGCTAAAGCTTTGGGGACGGGGATTGGTCGTGGCGTATCTTTTCAGCATATCCACATTGGCAATACGACTGATGGTGCTCCAACGATTAACTTTACTGAAGGGGCGCTGCAACGTTTAGCTTTGCTCAATGGTGTGATTGGGCACATTTCAATCGCAGATGAAAAATCCTATGCCATTGCGACAGTGATCCTCGAGTCTCGCTAGTCTCTTACCTTGTACGAAAAAGGGAGCTTTAAGCTCCCTTTTTATTACTCAAAACACTCGGCAACATTTTTGTTACTTTTTACTGTTCAGTTTGGCATTTTTGGGCTAGGTTAGGTCAAAAGTTTTATCTATAAACTAATTTGCAGGGACACAGCAAAAGGAGCCCATGATGAAATCCGCCGTAGAGCAGTTATCAACCTATAAAAGTGTGCATTTAAATCCGCGAAATATTCGAACTCATTTTATTGGTATTCCATTAATTATATGGTCGGCATTTCTATTATTAGCGACAATCCGTATTCCACTTGGTAGTGCTGCCGATGTGAGTTTAGGTGTGATTTTAGGGGCTGGCGTGCTGGTTTATTATTTTCGTTTGCATGCAAAGTTAGCGATTGGTCTGGCCTTGTTTATCGCCCCCGTCGTGTATTCAACAGAGTTAGTGGCCTCCTCTCCCAACGCCTTCTGGTTGGCTATATCGGTATTTATCGTCGGTTGGGTTTTTCAGCTGATTGGCCATCAATACGAGAAGGCAAAGCCTGCCTTTATTGATGATTTAAACCAACTGTTAATTGGCCCGTTTTTCTTAATGGCCGAAGTGTATTTTATCCTGGGGCTAGAAAAAGATTTAGATGCCGAAATTACACCTATTGCGATTGAGAAACGCCGTGCACTCGAAGCGCGGCTGAAGACGCAAAGCGTTAAATAATCTCTTGGGGGAGAGGGAAATAGGCTGAATTCCATTTGGATTCGGCCTATTTTTTATCTGTAGTAAAGTTAGCGGGGTGGTTGATAATGCTGTGGGATAATTCGCACTGTTTTGACCATATTGTCAGCGACTTCAATGACTTCTAGCGGGTAGCCTGCAAGGCGTAGGCTCGTGTTTTCGGAGGGGATGTCCTCCAAATACTCTAAAATCAGGCCATTGAGGGTTTTAGGACCATCGGTTGGAAAATCCCATTTCATCTCTTTGTTCAAGTCTCGGATGGTGATACTGGCATCAATCAAATAACTCCCATCCTGTTGTTGGTTAATCTCTTCACTCGCGGTTGGTAACATTGAAGTGGTGAAGTCGCCGACAATCTCTTCGAGGATATCTTCGAGTGTTACCAGTCCTTGAATGTCACCGTATTCATCCACGACGAGGCCAATACGTTCTTTGTTGTGCTGAAAATTGGCTAATTGCACATTGAGTGGTGTGCCTTCAGGAATAAAGTAGAGCTCTTTGACGGCGCGCAGCAATGAGGATTTACTGAACTGCTCTTTTGATTGCAAGCGCAGCGCATCACGCAGATGAATAAAGCCGACAGCATCGTCAATGGTATCGCGGTAAACCAACACGCGAGTATGTGGGCTTTGGATCACTTGGCGATTGATATACTTAAAGTCATCATTGACGTTAATTGCATAGATATCCGAGCGTGGCACCATGATATCTTCAACAGTAACTTTTTCTAAGTCTAGGATCGATAACAACATTTCTTGGTGGCGTTGGGGGATCAATGCGCCAGCTTCATGAACGACTGTGCGAAGTTCTTCCTTGCTTAATGCATCGCTGCTGTTGATAGACTTTATCCCCACTAAGCGCAGTATGCCCGTGGTGATGAAATTGACGCTAGTGACGACATAGGAAAATACTTTCGATAGGGCGATAAGTAAATAGCTTGATGGAAAGGCGATACGTTCAGGATTGAGTGCGGCAATGGTTTTAGGTGTGACTTCACCAAAGACGAGCACGACCAATGTCAGTACCCCTGTCGCAATAGCGACCCCTAAATCGCCCCACAAACGCATTCCGATAATCGTGGCGATGGCTGAAGCGAGAATATTAACGAGGTTGTTACCAATCAAAATCAAGCCAATTAAGCGGTCTGGACGTTCAAGTAACTTGAGGGCACGAATGGCACCTTTGTGACCATTTGAGGCGAGATGCCTTAATCGATAGCGATTAAGAGTCATCATGGCGGTTTCAGAACCTGAAAAATAGGCAGAGAAAAGGATAAGCACCAATAAGAAAATGAGGAGTGCGCTTGTCGATATAGCGTCCAAAAATAGGCTCCAATTAGGCCGATAGGGTTAAGTTGATACCGAGAAATAAACGGGGTGTCAAGTCAGCTTAGCGAGTAAGCACCTAAGCTGACTTGAAATTATTAACTAAGAATTAATTCTTTGACAATGCGAGCGCCAAAATAAGCTAAGGATAACAAGGTTGCACCAGTTAAAGTGTAAATGACTGCGGTGCGAATCTTACAGCCAACCCAATACTGCTGCCACAGCATAGCGATATACACGAACCACGCGATAATTGACAAAATCGCCTTATGGCCTTTGCCATCGGCAAACATGTCATCGAGGAAGATAAAGCCTGTGGCCAGGGATAAGCTCAGTAAAATGACCCCAATAATTACAAGATGATAGAGCTGTTTTTCTACCGTCATCAGTGGTGGAATGCTAGGGCTTAACATGAGTTGTTTCTTTTTGAGCTTGTTTTGGATCATCGCCAGTTGAATCGCGTACAGGGCGGCGATCATCAGGGCGCTGTATGCCATGAGAGAGAGGACAACGTGCGCTAAGACTTCAGGATACAGCTCAAAGTGAGTAATAAACTTAGGCGGCAATAACCAGAGCAGGGCTACAGAGAGCACGGAACAGGCATAAACCACGGGCACAACCACAATCACTTTTAGCCTAAACATCATCACGGTAAAGGTGAAGGCGATGATCCAGTTCACTAACGAGATCACATTAGTGAGGCTGAAGTTTTGTCCATCAGGGGTAAATATCGCTTGTGAGAGGGCGGCTGCGTGTAGAATCACCGCAATCGCTGCGATACCTGCAACGGCTTTACGATTAGGGCCTTCAGGATGGAAGAGCCGGCTTGTCACTAATACCAATGCGATGCAATAAAAAAACATGGCTGAGGCAGAAAAAATGACCATGGGTAATTAACCTATTCGTGTTGTTAAAGGTGCCTTATATCCCCAAACTACTTGAAACTCGTATTTTCAGATTGTTTGAGTTTTAACTGGGCATACAGATCAATATTTTGCCTAGAATAGCATGAGCTATCGGCAAATGGGCAGTGACATAAGTTGCAAAATTTAGCAGATTCTTATTGTTAGGTGTAAATAGTCGCCGTCAAGTCGCAAAATAAGTGTGGTAGCAGATTAAATGCCTAAGTTAACGCAACCGGGGCGTAGCAGTAGCATAATACGCACGCATGGTTATAATACTGCCCATTAATCGAGATCCTTAAAGGTATAGAGCAGGACGATGTTTGAGAATCTAACCGACAGACTGTCACGCACGCTGAAAAACATCAGTGGCCGTGGTCGCTTAACTGAAGAAAACGTTAAGGAAACCCTGCGCGAAGTGCGTATGGCACTGCTGGAGGCCGATGTTGCCCTGCCTGTAGTGCGTGAGTTCGTTAACAATGTTAAAGAGCGCGCCGTTGGCCAAGAAGTGGCGAAAAGCCTAAGCCCAGGCCAAGCCTTTATTAAGATAGTTCAAAGCGAACTTGAAAAATCCATGGGCGAGGCGAATGAAGCCTTAGATTTGGCGACTCAGCCACCCGCAGTGATTATGATGGCGGGTCTGCAAGGTGCGGGTAAAACCACCAGTGTCGCCAAATTAGGTAAATTACTGCGTACTCGCCATAAGAAATCCGTATTGGTGGTCAGCGCCGACGTTTATCGTCCAGCGGCGATTAAACAGCTTGAGACCTTAGCGACCGAAGTCGATGTGGAGTTTTTCCCATCGGACGTGAGCCAAAAGCCAATCGATATCGCTAAGGCGGCCATTGCCCACGCTAAACTTAAATTTATCGATGTGGTGATCCTCGACACCGCGGGTCGTCTGCACGTCGATGAAGCGATGATGGATGAGATCAAGGCGCTGCACGCGGCGGTTAAACCGATTGAGACACTGTTCGTGGTTGATGCCATGACAGGTCAAGACGCGGCGAACACGGCCAAAGCCTTTAACGAAGCGCTGCCGCTCACCGGTGTGATTTTAACTAAGGTCGACGGTGATGCGCGCGGCGGTGCGGCATTATCGATTCGCCACATCACAGGCAAGCCAATTAAATTTTTGGGTGTGGGTGAAAAGACCGATGCCTTAGAACCTTTCCATCCTGACCGTATCGCCTCACGCATATTAGGTATGGGTGATGTGCTCTCACTTATTGAAGAAGTGGAGCGTGGCGTCGATAAAGAAAAGGCGATGAAGCTGGCTTCCAAAGTGAAGCAGGGCGGTAGTTTCGATCTCGAAGACTTCCGTGAACAGCTGCAGCAAATGAAAAACATGGGCGGCATGATGAGCATGATTGAAAAGCTGCCCGGTGTTGGTCAGTTGCCGCCGGATGCTTTAGCGCAAATCCAAGATGGTAAAATGACCCGTCAAATGGAAGCCATCATTAACTCAATGACGGCGAAAGAGCGTAAAAACCCTGATTTAATTAAGGGCTCACGTAAGCGTCGTATTGCTGCGGGTTCGGGGACTGAGATTCAAGATGTAAACCGTTTATTGAAACAGTTTACCCAAATGCAAAAAATGATGAAAAAAATGTCGGCTAAGGGCGGCATGCAAAAGATGATGCGTGGAATGCGTGGCATGATGCCTGGCGGAATGAAATTTCCTGGGCGCTAATCTCAACGATTTTCATCAAAGTTGATGTCTTATCAGTTGGTTGATTGTATTTGGAATGAGGCGGGCAATTCTATGGCAGGTTTAATAATCGCCAGATTGGGTTGCATTCGTTGAAAAGTCAGGTAAAATCTTCCGGCTTTCTATCTGGGACTCTTCGCGAACACGGGGTTCCAGTTTTTATTTTTGCTTCAAGCAAATCATTAGAGGATTGAAAACGCATGGTTACCATTCGTTTAGCTCGTGGTGGCGCTAAAAAGCGTCCATTTTACAACATCGTTGTTGCTGACAGCCGTAACGCTCGTGACGGTCGTTTCATTGAGCGTGTTGGTTTCTTCAACCCATTGGCCCGTGGCCAAGAAGAAACTTTACGTTTAGACCTAGCTCGCGTTGAGCACTGGGTTGCGAACGGCGCTGCGACAACTGATCGCGTAGCAAAATTGATTAAAGACGCTAAAGCTGCTGCTTAATAGCGTTAAGGTATAGATTGATGAGCAGTAACCAACAGCCAGTCGTACTGGGGAAATTAGGCTCCTGTCATGGCATTAAGGGTTGGCTGAAAATCACCGCCTATACCGATTCTGTTGAAGGTATCTTTGATTATTCGCCTTGGCTTATTAAAGAAAATGGCGAATGGCGTGAAGTAAAAGTCACTCAGTGGCGTTACCAAGGCAAGGCCGTTGTAGCCGAACTTGAAGGTGTCACCACGCGGGAGCGAGCACAAATGCTCACCAATTGCGAAATTGGTATCCTGCCGCAGCAGATGCAATCATTGCCAGAAGACGAGTTCTATTGGCGTGATCTTATCGGTTGTGAAGTGATTAATAGTACCGGCTATAACATGGGGATTGTCGATCAAATCGTGGAAACCGGTTCGAACGATGTACTACTTGTTAAGGCCAACGCTAAAGATAGTTTCGGCAAAGTGGAACGTATGGTTCCCTTTGTCCCAGGGCAATTCATCTTAAAGGTGGATGTCCAAGGGAAACAGATTTTAGTGGATTGGGATCCTGACTTTTAAGTCGAGGTACAACATATGTGGTTAGGGGTAATTACCCTGTTCCCAGACATGTTTCGTGCCGTAACAGACTTTGGGGTTACGGGTCGTGCCGTGAAAAACGGTCTGCTTGAGTTGCACACGTGGAATCCTCGCGATTTCACCCATGATAGACACAGTACTGTGGATGACAGGCCTTACGGCGGTGGTCCTGGTATGTTGATGATGGTGCAACCCTTACGCGATGCCATTCATGCTGCGAAAGCAGCAGCAGGCGAAGAGGCAAAGGTGATTTACTTGTCACCTCAAGGACGCAAGCTGGATCAGCAAGGCGTTACTGAGTTGGCTAAATCATCCCGGTTGATTTTGGTGTGTGGTCGGTACGAAGGTATTGATGAACGCATCATTCAAACGGAAGTGGATGAAGAATGGTCGGTTGGGGATTACGTGCTTTCGGGCGGCGAATTACCCGCAATGACCTTGATAGATGCAGTATCGAGATTGGTTCCTGGCGTGCTAGGAAAACAAGCTTCGGCGGAGCAAGATTCTTTCTCCGACGGTTTACTGGACTGTCCTCATTACACACGCCCTGAAAGTCTGGATGGACTCGATGTACCTGCAGTACTGCTAAGTGGCAACCACGAACAAATTAGACTCTGGCGTTTGCAGCAAAGCCTTGGTAGGACTTTTCTAAGACGGCCAGAATTATTTGAAAATCTAGCTCTGACTGACGAACAATCGACTCTTTTAGCGCAGTTCGTTGAAGCAATGGACAAGCATGCTTAGTCGTAGCTCAGTTAATTCTAGAACGGAGTAAGTTATGAACAACATCATTAAAATGCTCAACGATGAGCAAATGAAACAAGACGTACCTGCGTTTGGTGCTGGTGATACAGTAGTAGTTCAGGTTCGTGTTAAAGAAGGTGATAAAGAGCGTTTACAGGCTTTCGAAGGCGTTGTAATTGCTAAACGTAACCGTGGCCTGCACTCTGCATTCACAGTACGTAAAATCTCTAATGGCGAAGGTGTTGAGCGTGCATTCCAAACGCACAGCCCTCTGATCGCTAGCATTGAAGTTAAGCGTCGTGGCCGCGTTCGTCGCGCCAAACTGTACTACTTACGTGATCGTTCAGGTAAATCTGCACGTATCCGTGAAAAGCTGGCTACTAAGTAACAGTACCCGCTACAGAAAACAAGACGTAGTGTTCGCACAGAAAACCGCCCTAGTGGCGGTTTTTTGTTGGCTGACGTTTTTCTTTTTAGCCGTATTGAGTGCGTTTCGGGTTAATACGGCTTTTGACAGAGAGCCACTATGCCCTCAAGCCTTTGCCTTGTCTAAAGCGCGTTGAACTCCCGCTGAATGAACAGATATTTAATACGATTGGTATAAATGCCGAATTTGTTAAATTCTTCCTTGATCTTCTGCCAATTAATAGGCATATTGGTCGCCTATTGTAATGGTGTATCATTACAATATTACATGATGGCCTCGGCTATTTAATTCTTCCCCGCAGCGGTTTGAGATCCAGACTCCTGATAACCTGGGGATATGACTTCAGTTTTAGGTGGTAAGCATGCAACAGGATACGATCAATAACGTACACATCAGTTCAGAGAAAGTCCTTATTACACCGCAGGAGCTAAAAGCGACTCTGCCACTCTCTGAGCACGCGTATCGTTATATCCTCAATGCACGCAAAACCGTGGCTGATATTGTCCATAAGCGCGATCACCGCGTGCTTATTGTCACTGGACCTTGTTCTATCCATGATATCGATGCCGCCAAGGAATACGCTTTAAAGCTTAAAAAGTTACACGATGAACTCAGCGATGAGTTCTACATCTTAATGCGAGTCTACTTTGAGAAGCCACGTACCACAGTGGGTTGGAAGGGGATGATTAACGACCCCGATATGGATGAATCCTTCGATGTCGAAAAAGGCTTAAAGATGGCGCGTGAGCTGATGATTTGGCTCGCCGAGCTTGAGCTGCCCGTCGCCACCGAAGCGCTCGATCCTATCAGTCCGCAATATATTTCGGAGCTAGTGACTTGGTCGGCCATTGGTGCTCGCACGACTGAATCGCAAACCCACAGGGAAATGGCGTCGGGTTTGTCTATGCCCGTTGGCTTTAAAAATGGTACAGATGGAAAGCTCGATGTGGCAATTAATGCCCTTAAATCGGCGGCCAGCAGCCACAGATTTATGGGGATTAACCAACAGGGTCAAGTCGCTCTGTTGCAAACGGCGGGAAACCCCGATGGGCATGTGATCCTGCGCGGCGGCGTAACACCAAACTACGATGCGGCCAGTGTAGCCGAATGTGAAGCGCAGCTACATAAGGCCAAACTCAATGCGCGCCTTATTATCGATTGCAGTCACGGCAATTCCTCTAAGGATTACACCAGGCAAGTCCCTGTGTGTGAAGATGTATTTGCCCAGATCTACAACGGCAATAAGTCCATTATTGGCGTAATGCTAGAAAGTCATTTAAACGAAGGTAATCAAAGTTGTGATAAACCATTAAGCGAATTGGCCTATGGGGTTTCTGTGACAGACTCCTGTATTAATTGGGAAAAAACCGAAAGCGTTTTACGTGCGGGCGCATCGAAGTTATCTTCGGTATTGCCAACGCGTTTTGATATGCTCAAAGTGGCCAATGCTTGAGAGCAAATCTTAAGTGCCTAACGTTTAAACACCTTCCTTTTAGGTGGGTAGTGGACCGATAACATGAACGAAAAAACCACAACTGAATTAGAACACCTTCGCGGTCTTATCGACGGCGTCGACCAGCAATTGCTGCATTTACTGCGTAAACGGCTAGATTTAGTCGCGCAGGTGGGCACAGTTAAGCATGCCGCAGGCCTGCCGATTTATGCGCCGCAACGTGAAGCTGCAATGCTGGCAAAACGCCGCGAAGAAGCCAAAACCATGGGTATTGCACCGCAACTGATTGAAGATATTTTGCGCCGCTTGATGCGTGAGTCCTATCTCAATGAGAAGGATGTTGGCTTTAAGCAAGTGAAAAATGACTTAGGTTCAGTTGTGATTGTGGGCGGGAAAGGCCAGCTTGGTGGACTGTTTCAACAGATGCTGTCGCTCTCGGGTTACCAGGTCAAAGTGCTTGATAAAGACGACTGGCAGCAAGCGGAAACCTTATTTGCTGATGCCGGATTGGTACTGGTAACTGTACCTATCGCCATCACCTGCGACCTTATCCGTGCAAAACTAACCCAATTACCACAGGACTGTATTTTAGCCGACTTAACCTCTATCAAGACTGAACCGATGAATGCCATGTTAGCTGCCCACAAGGGACCCGTTGTTGGCTTTCATCCTATGTTTGGCCCAGATGTCGGCAGTTTAGCTAAGCAGGTTGTGGTGGTGTGTCATGGACGCGAAGCGGATAAATACCAATGGCTACTCGAGCAAATTACGATTTGGGGCGCGCGAATTGTCGAAGCCGAGCCTGAACGCCACGATAATGCGATGCAGTTGGTACAGGCGATGCGCCACTTCTCAACCTTTGTGTATGGCTTAAACCTTTGCAAAGAAGAAGCAGATATCGAAACTCTGCTGCAATTTAGCTCGCCCATCTATCGCTTAGAACTCGCCATGGTAGGGCGCTTGTTTGCCCAAAGCCCAGAGCTTTATGCCGATATTATTTTTGCCCAGCAGGACAGCCAGCATGCGATTGGCGATTATTTGGATAACTATCGCGAAGCATTAGAGCTATTAAAGCGGGGCGATAGGGAAGCGTTTATCAACCAGTTCCAAACGGTTGCTAAGTGGTTTGGTGATTTTGCGCCGCAGTTTCAGCGCGAAAGCCGCATGATGCTGCAATCGGTAAGTGATATGAAAACGAACTAATAATGAATGAGTTACCCATAAAAAATGCCCATCTTTGATGGGCATTTTTTATGGGTTTTGAGTCACTTTTATTGTGTAAATTAGTAACTGCTTAAGGTGATCATTCTCTAAGATTTGGCATTCAAGGTAAGAAAACACTGTCGCTTATTTTCGGTTTAGGTAGACTAATTTTAAACATGCATAAATAAAGCATGAATTTAAATTAGGAGTCTATCCATGTTCTGTATTCAGTGTGAGCAAACCATTCGTACACCCGCTGGCAATGGTTGTAGTTATTCCCAAGGTATGTGTGGCAAATTAGCGGCAACCTCCGATCTGCAAGACTTATTAATCTACATGTTGCAGGGTGTTTCCGTTTATGCGGTAAAAGCGCGCGAGTTAGGCATTGTAGATTCTGAAGTCGATACTTTTGTTCCTAAAGCTTTTTTCTCAACCTTAACCAACGTCAACTTCGATGATGAGCGGATCATTGCTTATGTACAGCAAGCTGCAACACACCGTGAAAATCTAAAAACAGCCTATGAAGCCGCTTGTGAAAAGAGCGGGAAAACGGCAGAGCAGATGCCGCCAGTCGCGCAGTTAGTGTTAGGCACAAGCAAGCTTGAAATGCTGTCTCAAGCACCAATCGCGTCGCTAAATAAAGACAAAAATAACATTCATGAAGATATTTTAGGACTTCGATTACTCTGTTTATACGGCCTTAAAGGTGCAGCCGCTTATATGGAGCATGCGCGTGTACTCGGTAAAACCGATGCTGAGATTGCTGCGGATTTCCATCAAATCATGGCGTTTCTCGGTGAACCGAGTGTTGATGCAGATAAATTATTCTCCACTGCGATGGAAATTGGCCAATTAAACTACCGCATTATGGCTTTGCTTGACGCGGGCGAGACCGAAGCCTTTGGTCATCCTGAACCGACAGTCGTCAACACTAAACCGGTAAAAGGCAAAGCTATTCTGGTTTCTGGCCATGATATGAAAGACTTAGAGCTTATCCTTGAGCAAACGGCGGGTAAAGGCATTCATGTTTATACCCATGGCGAAATGCTGCCCGCACTTGCATACCCAGCCTTTAAAAAATACCCCCATTTAGTGGGTAACTATGGTAGTGCATGGCAGAACCAGCAAAAAGAATTTGCCAACTTCCCTGGCGCGGTGGTGATGACATCTAACTGTATTGTTGACCCGAATGTTGGCCAATATAGCGACCGTATCTTTACTCGTAGCATCGTAGGCTGGCCTGGTGTGACCCATGTGACTGGCGATGATTTTTCAGTAGTGATTGAAAAAGCGCTAGCGCTCGATGGCTTCCACTACGATGAAATCCCACACAATATCACTATCGGTTTTGCCCGTAATGCCTTAATGGCTGCCGCCCCAACAGTAGTTGAAAATGTGAAAAACGGTTCTATCAAACACTTCTTCTTAGTCGGAGGTTGTGATGGTGATAAGTCGGAGCGTAGTTATTTCACCGATTTAGCGAAGTCTGCACCGAAGGATTCTGTCATCCTGACCTTAGGTTGTGGTAAGTACAAATTCAACAAGTTGGAATTTGGCGATATCAATGGTATTCCGCGTTTACTTGATATTGGCCAATGTAACGATGCCTATTCTGCTATCCAGTTGGCTATCGCGCTATCACAAATCTTTGAATGCGATATCAATGAATTACCATTGAATCTCGTGCTTTCATGGTTTGAGCAAAAAGCCATTGTGGTGCTGCTGACGCTGTTGTCACTCGGGGTGAAAAACATCCGTACTGGCCCAACGCCACCGGCGTTTTTAACGGCTAATCTTGCCAAAATTTTGGAAGAAAAATTTGGCCTGCGTAACACTACCACAGTGGAAGCCGATCTTAAGACCATGCTAAACGTAGCCTAGGTCGATTGATAGCATAGAATCACTGCGGCTTGACGATAAGGCCGCAGTGTTATGGATACAAAGATTATGAATATCAATACTCTACCCAATATCACTTTATCCTCCACGCCTACGCGTCAAGACAGTTTAAGTCAGTTAGTGTGTGTGGAACGTTGGAACGAAACCGCTGATGTGGTGAGTTTTCGCTTTCAAGCGGGTGAGCCGATGAAGTTTGATTATAAGCCGGGTCAATTTATGACCTTAGTGCTAGACATCAACGGTGAACAGGCTTGCCGCAGTTATACCTTATCTTCGACGCCGTCCCGACCTTACTCGTTAATGTTGACCATTAAGCGGGTTGAGGGAGGACTCGTATCGAATTATCTGATTGATCATCTACAGCCAGGACAAATGGTACGAGTCCTGCCGCCAACAGGGCAATTCAATCTGTTTGATATTTCAGCCCAAAAATACCTCTTTTTGAGCGCGGGTTGCGGTATAACACCTATGTATTCGATGTCGCGTTATTTGACCGATACCCAAATGAATGCCGACATCGCTTTTGTACATAGCGCGCGAACTCAAGCCGATATTATTTTTAAAACTTCATTAGAGACCATGGCTACGCGCCATCGAGATTTTAAACTGCGTTATATTGTGGAGAATGTCACCACTGATACGGTTTGGCATACTGAGGAAACATTACACGATATCGGCCGTTTAAGTGCCAATAATCTACGAGATTTAGTGCCTGATTTTGCCGAGCGAACCGTATTTTTGTGCGGGCCAGAGCCTTATATGCAGGCCGTGAAAAAGATTCTGACTGATCTTAACTTTGATATGAGTAAGCTGTATCACGAGAGTTTTGCTACCGCAGTGAAAGAAGCGCAAAGCCGAGTCAAGCAAGCTGAAATGCAATCAGCAAATCAAGTTAATGCCAGCGCAAGCTTTATGTTATCTATTGGGGATAAAAAGCGGGCCTTAACGGCAGAGCAAACGTTACTTGAGGGGATTGAAGCTGAAGGTTTACCGATTATTGCGGCTTGCCGCTCGGGTGTATGTGGCGCGTGCAAATGCCAAGTGCTCGAAGGGGAGACTGAGTCAACTAGTAGCATGACATTGACGCCAGCTGATATCGATGCCGGATATGTGTTAGCCTGTTCAACTAAGCTTAAGTCGGATGTAACGCTGTCGTTGGGCTAATATTGAGTTGTTTGAGCCATCCTTAACGGAAATATTTTGGTAGCGTAGTTGCGATTATATCGCTGAGAACGTAAGGTTAAAGACAAGGGCGGAGTTCACGCCCAGTCTCATCGTCCGGCTGGAGTCTCTCAATGACAACGACAACCACTTATGCCGCAAAAATTGAAGATCGCAGCTTAGGCCATTTACTTTACGCCTTAATGTCCGGCTTTCCGTTGTTACTGCTTCCTGTGCTGCTGAGCTTGTTTATTAACTTGTCTCAGCGACACTCTCAAGGCAATGCGGTACTAGCTTCGCACCTGCGTTGGCAACGCCATTCTAATATGATTTTTTTAGGACTCTTAATATTAGGTTATTGCTTGCCGATTACTTGGCTTAGTCTTTCGATTTATCTCTTTGGTATTATTTGGTTTTGTCATCGGATAATTAAAGGCTGGTTAAGTCTATTGGATGGTTTAGAAGTCTAAAACTTGTGCTAGAGTCTTTTCATCTTAACGAGATAAGAGGCTCTAATGTCTAGTTATCAAATTCTGTGTATTCTCTGTGCGTTAGCCTTAGTCACCTCAGTGGCATCTTCACGTTTACATAAGCTGCAAGAAACCGTTGCCATTACCGCATTGGCGTTGGGCATGAGTCTGTTGCTATTGTTGGGGGGGAAAGCACTTGGCGGTAATGTTTATGGTTACTTTGTGGCAGGGCTGGAGAAACTCGACTTTCAAGCCTTATTGCTCAATGGCATGTTAGGTTTCCTGTTGTTTGCTGGGGCATTACAGATCCGCTTAAAAATCTTAAGGCATCAAAAATGGGAAATCCTCATCCTTGCCTTTGTCAGTACCTTGCTCTCGACTTTTATCGTCGGTGGTTTGCTTTACTACATAGCTCCCATGTTGGGATTGCCCTTGGCCTTAAGCCATTGTTTGCTCTTTGGCGCCTTGATTTCACCCACAGATCCGATTGCCGTTTTAGCCATTTTGAAGAAGATGGGCGCGCCCGAAGATATTGCTATTCAGGTGGAAGGGGAGTCGCTCTTTAACGATGGCATTGGGCTGGTGATTTTTGTGGCCATCTCCCATCTAGCCTTTTCAACTGAGCCGCTGACGTTCACGCAAATCTCGTTATTGTTTGTTCAAGAGGCGCTCGGGGGCATCGTTTATGGCGCAGCGCTGGGGATATTGTTGCACCATTTCTTTCGCTACTGTGAGGAAGAAACTCAGCTGATGTTGGTTACTTTACTGATCCCGACGGCGGGTTATGTTATCGCCGAAGTATTAGGGGTGTCGGGGCCGCTGGCGATGGTGAGTGCGGGGATGATTATCGGCAACTACAGCGTGCCTAAGTATTTTGTGCGCCATGAGCGGGTAAAACTCTATACTTTTTGGTCGTTGATTGAATCCTTCTTCAATGCGCTGCTGTTCCTCCTGCTGGGATTATTACTCCTGCTTGTCACCTTTAAAGCGCCATTATGGTGGTTTATGCTGCTGGCTATTCCGCTGGTATTAACGGCGCGGGCGGTGAGTGTGTTTTTGCCCTATATGGGATTTAGATTGGTTAAGTCCTACAATCCTTATGCTGAGTCGATCCTTATTTGGGGCGGCTTGCGGGGTGGGCTGGCATTAGCGATGGCGATGAGCTTGCCCGAGGGCGTTATTATTGATTCACAAAGCGGTGTCGAGCTGCGAGAGCTACTGCTCGTGATGACCTATGCGGTAGTGGTGTTTTCAATCCTTATCCAAGGTTCAAGCATGACGGGGTTAATTCGCCGCAGTAATGCGGTGGCAACAGATACCAATAGCCAGATTGCGCCCGACCGAACCTAGCCCTGCTGCGTTTAAGCTCGATGCCTAAAATCCTAAAAGCCCTAAACAATACAGCCACGATATTCGTGGCTGTATGTTCTTCAGTATCCTTATACACGCAAATTAGCGGTATAACTCCCTTACGACCTCGCTCATCAGCGCCAATGAGTCATGTGCTTTATCTTCTTCGAGGGAGCAATTCAGCACTAGGCCATCGGCTTTCAGCTGTTTAATCCCTTGAGTTTGCAGTGGCAGCGCATCTTCGCTGATGGCATAACAAGGGTTAATTACTATGGGGAGATGACTGTTGGCCTTAATTTGGATGAGGCTTGCTAAATCCAAGGTGGGTAAGTTGGCATTGTTATAGGTACGAATGCCAGAATCACATAGGATAAGCTGTTGGTTACCTTGGCTTAAAATCGTCTCCGTTGCCGCCATAAACTCCTCATAGCTTGCCATATCGTGACGTTCGAGGAATAGCGGGATTGGCAAGGTGCCTGCCTGAGTCAGCAAGGCCTGATTAAACATTTGTTTGCCCGTTAAGAACAACATATCCGCATGGCCTGTCGCCAACGGCATATCCGTCGCCTGTTCGATGGCAATAACACAAAGCAAATCATACTGATGCAGGGTTTGGCGCAGCTTAGGGATGATGGCTTCTGCTGAGGTGAGCGAGTGGCATCCGTCTAAAATCACCGCTTGGAAACCCGCTTCTTTTAGCTGTTTCACTCTGCGCTCAAAGGCGGATAAGACGGCTGGTGACGACTCTAACAGCAGGCTTTTGCTCAGAGTTATCTTGGCAATAGCACCAAGATGGCCTGCGCCAATGGTAAAGGGGCCGCAGTGAATTTCACTCGCCTGCGCCTTATAAGCCTTAGTGTAACGATAGGGAGATGACTTAGTGCTTACTTCACTGAATACTTCGGCTTTAGAGGTATTAGGTTCAATCAACAATTGGCTATTGCTGAGTTGTGTCGGTTTTACGGTTTCGCAAGGGTAACACCCCAATACTTTGATAAACCGCGTGATCCTCTCGAGCTGTTTGAGCCCTTGCTGCATGGCTTCGCTGGAAATATTGGCATCGATATCCAGATAAAACATTTCTTCCCATGGGGTGCCTGGGATTGGGCGAGATTCGAGTTTGCTCATATTGAGTTGATGCGCCTTGAGCACCAATAGGGCTTCAACCAACGCACCCGCCTTTTGGCCTGTGGCCATAATCAGGGTAGTTTTTGCGGGCAATTGCTCGGGTACGGCTACGGCTTTTCGAGCCACAACAATAAAGCGGCTTTGGTTAATCTTTTGATTGGCAAGGCCAGATTCAATTGACTCGAGTTGGTACAGCGCGCCACCTTCTGTGCTACCAATCGCAGCGGCGCTATTGTCGGTAGACTGGTTGACCTTCTCCATGGCTTCGGCGCTGCTTGAGCAATATTCCAGTCTTAAGCCTTTGTGCTGGCTAAGATAGCGGCTGCACTGACTGATGGGCTGTGGGTGAGCATAAACAGTTTTGATATCGCTCAGTTTGCTGCCCGGTTTGCCCAATAGGCAATGGCTTACTTCGATAGTCGTCTCGCCCACGATGGACAGGCTTGTATGTTGCAGTACGTCATACACTTCGTTGATTGAGCCGGACGAAGTGTTTTCTATCGGCAAAAAGCCATAATCGGCGTGGCCTGACTCAACGGCTTGGACTATCTCATCGAAACTTTGGCAGCCTAAGTCGAGCATCTCAACCTGACGACGTTGGCAATAGCGAGACGCGGCAAGGTAAGAGTAGGAGCCGCGGGCGCCAAGGTAGGCGATACAGTATTGTTGTTTTTGCGTTTCAGGGTTCGCGCGGCCGTGAAGATAAGCCTGTTGATTCAGTACCGAGTCTTCGATAATGCTTTGATACAGCGAGATAACATAATGGGCGTCTAAGCCTTTTTCTCGCCCTGCCGTCACTAATCTTGCCAGCAGTTCTTTTTCCCTTTGGGTGTCGCGAATGGGTCTCACATCTACTTCTTTACTGCGGGCCACTTCAAGACTTAAGCGGCGACGTTCGGCGAGTAACGAGAGAAGCTCATTGTCGAGCTGGGTTATTTGCTCTCGAGTGTGATTTAAAGGCTGTGGTTTTTGCATTCTGACCTCATTTGCCGCCGGATTCTCAAGCGTTTAAGACGAAAAAGCCTCCCAGTGGGAGGCTTTGGATTTTTACTTTCGTTTTTACACAGTAAATCCGCCTCCTAGAGTGGGGGTGTAAAAAAGAAAGTAAAAAACGCTAAGGTATTTGTTTTCATAGGGACTAAAACTAAAGGGCGAGGGCGTGGCTGTCAATCAAAAAATATTCAATAGCAGTATTCTTTCACATCTAGGTTGTTGTTAACTCTTCTCACGAAATCAAATTGAATGAACAGATAGTTAATCGCATTAGTCTCAGTGGCATTTCGCTTTCTTTGCGGCATAAAAAAGGCGAAGAAATGTTTCTTCGCCTTTTGGTCTTGTTAGGGATTATTCGCCTAATTCGACGCCAGCACGGTTGATCAGGAACTGAGTCAAAATCGGTACTGGGCGGCCGGTTGAACCTTTATTGGCACCGCTGTTCCACGCCGTACCTGCGACATCTAGGTGAGCCCAGTTGTACTTTTTCGTGAAACGCGAGAGGAAACAAGCCGCAGTAATCGCGCCCGCTGGACGACCACCTAAGTTGGTCATATCGGCAAATGGGCTATCGAGCATATCTTGGTACTCATCCCACAGTGGCATACGCCATGCGCGGTCACCACTCTGCTCACCTGCATTGAGTAGCTCATGCGCAAGTGGATTATGTGATGAGAACAGACCCGATGCATGTTTACCTAAGGCAATCACGCAGGCGCCTGTGAGCGTAGCAGTGTCAATCACTAATTCAGGATCGAAACGTTCAACATAGGTTAACACGTCACACAATACTAGACGGCCTTCGGCGTCGGTGTTCAGAACTTCAACAGTTTGCCCTGACATGGTGGTTAAAATGTCACCTGGGCGGTAAGCGTTGCCCGATGGCATGTTTTCACAACCTGCGAGAATACCGACGACGTTGATTGGTAGCTTCATTTCACAAATGGCTTTCATGGTGCCGATCACACCAGCAGCGCCACCCATGTCGTATTTCATTTCATCCATGGCTTCGCCCGGTTTTAATGAAATACCGCCTGAATCGAAGGTCAAGCCTTTACCAATCAATACGATAGGTTTTTCCGTGCTATCGACGGCACCCTTGTATTCCATCACTGTCATAATGGATTCATTGGCGCTGGCGCGGCCTACGGCAAGGTAAGAGTTCATGCCGAGTTTCGCCATTTGCTCTTCACCTACAGTTGATACATGTAGATTTTCGTGAACTTCGGCCAATTGGCGAGCTTGAGAGGCTAAATAGGCTGGATTGCAGATATTTGGCGGCATGTTAGCCACATCGCGGCATAAATGCATACCGGCAGAAACGGCCATGCCGTGCTCAATCGCGCGTTCACCTAAGGTTAATTCGCGACGTGTTGGCACATTAAATACTAATTTACGCAGCGGACGACGGGTCTCACCTTTACGGGTTTTGAGCGCATCAAAGCTGTATAAACTGCTATTGGTGGTTTCGACCGCTTGGCGAACTTTCCAATAGGTATCGCGACCTTTAACGTGTAACTCGGTTAAGAAGCATACCGCTTCCATTGAACCTGTTTCATTTAAGGTGTTGATGGTTTTAGTTATGATCTGCTTGTACTGGCGCTCGTCTAGTTCTCGTTCTTTGCCGCAACCGACTAACAGCACTCGTTCACTCAATACATTAGGAACGTGGTGCAGTAATAACATCTGCCCAGGCTTACCTTCTAAATCGCCGCGACGCAGTAGATTACTGATATAACCTTCGCTAATCTTGTCTAATTGCTCGGCGATACCGGATAGACGGCGGGGTTCATAAACACCGACAACGATGCAGGCTGAGCGTTGTTTTTCGGGGCTACCGCTCTTTACGCTAAACTCCATGAGCACTCCTAGATTCTTAAAGACAAATTTTTATATTTATTGGATAATGTCTGCTTGTCCCGAAAAGGGCCTAAGTTATTACTCCAAAGGTGATTTATTCTCGGCACTTGAGTCACGTTTTTGTGAAAAAGCCGTGACATTTAATGTAAGCCAGGAACCCCTGAAGTTGGTCAGAAAACTACCAAAAGTAAACAGTTTACATGAAAGTTAGTCTGTTACCAGCAAAAAGATAAGTTTAGAGACCGGATCCTACCTGTGATTGTATTTAGATACCTTATTCGAGAAGTTTTAAAGGCGCAAATTGCGGTACTTTTTGTACTGTTAACTATTTTTATTAGCCAGCATTTCGTGCGCATATTAGCCGACGCCTCAGACGGTGAATTTCCCGCTTCTCTCATCGCCACCTTGATAGGCCTCAACTTACCCTATCTGGTTGTTCTGGTTTTACCTTTAAGTCTGTTCCTTGGGATCCTCATGGCCCATGGCCGCATGTATGCCGAGAATGAAATGGTCATTCTGCACGGTGTTGGTGTGAGTGAATGGTATGTTACCCGAGTAACTTTGATTCTCGCCGTTATTAACATGTTGTTTACTGGGTATTTATCCCTTTATGTTGCGCCTTGGGCGGAGGAGCAACAAAACCAAGTGCTGGAGAAAGCACAATCTGAAGCAGGCCTTGCCGCGCTCGTGCAAGGGCGTTTTCAGGCCAGCCCCAATGGCCGTGCGGTACTGTTTGTCGAACGCATTGGCAAGGATAATGAGCTTGAAAAAGTATTTGTGGCCCAACTCCCCGATCCAAATGATGAAATAGGCTTAACCAATGTGGTTGTGGCTAAGGGGGGGCGCGTTAATGAAGATCAAAATGGCTCACAGCAGTTACAACTCAATGATGGGGTGCGTTATCAGGGCAGCCCACAACAAAAAGACTACCAAATGATTGAATTTGGTGGCTATAAGATGCAAATCAAAGAACAACAGGTCGATGAACGTCGCCGTAAACTTTCAGCTTTACCGCTGGCAGACTTGATGAAAGTAGAAGGTTCTGAAGCAGTGGCTGAGTTTCATTGGCGTCTAGCAATTCCGTTGGCGATTCCTATTATGACCTTAATTGCAGTACCTTTGGCTCGGGTCAATGTGCGACAAGGCAAGTTCGCCAAAATGCTCCCCGCTGTTCTCTTGTACCTAGGTTATTTTGGTCTGATGGTTGCGGGTCGTAAAGCGCTGCAAGATGGCGTTATTCCACAGTATTTAGGCATGTGGTGGATCCATTTGTCGGCACTGATTATGGGGATTTTACTGCTCGGTAAAGACAGGCCCCTATTTGCCCGTTTATCAGCGGCAATGGCGCGTAAAAAGGTGGCTGCATGAAGATTTTAGACCTTTATATCGCCCGAGTTTTATTAAGCACCTCGGCGTTATGTTTACTAGTGCTAACGGGCTTGTCGGGCATTATTAAGTGGGTGGACCAACTGCGCTTAGTGGGCCGCGGCACTTACACTATGATGGATGCGGGGATTTATGTGCTATTCCTTGTGCCCCGCGATATTGAAATGTTTTTCCCGATGGCTGTGCTGTTAGGTGCCTTGATCGGTATGGGGATGTTAGCCTCTAATTCGGAGCTTGTCGTCATGCAAGCATCGGGCATGTCGCGTTTGCAGATCACGCTATCGGCGATGAAAACTGCAGTGCCGCTGATGCTGATGGTAATGGCATTGGGTGAGTGGGGCGCTCCAATTGCGGAGCAAAAGGCTAATGAACTTCAGGCCATCAAACTCTCCGGTGGCAGTTTGATTAAATCTCACCGAGGTATTTGGGCAAAAGATGGTGATTTGTTCGTGAATATTGGTGAAGTTGCGGATATCGATAAGCTCAACAATATCACTTTATATAAGTTTAACAGTGAGTTAAAACTCACCAATGTCGTGCATGCTAAAAGTGCGTTATTTAGTAAAGATAGTTGGCATCTCTCGGATGTTAAGCGTACCGATTTAAGCTACGACGAAGTGAAACTTGAGCATTTAGATGAAGATATTTGGCGCTCAAGTTTAACGCCTGACAAGCTCAGTGTGGTATCGGTTAAGCCTGAGGCCTTATCGATACGCGGCCTAATGGGATACTTAGAGTATCTTAATAGCAATAGTCAAGACCCAAGTCGTTACGAATTAGCCCTTTGGCGCAAGGTGATGCAGCCTGTTACCGTAGGGGTGATGATGCTGGTGGCGTTATCCTTTGTATTTGGACCGTTGCGGACAGTGACTATGGGGGCGCGGGTGTTACTCGGGGTGGTTGCTGGATTTAGCTTCTATATCAGTAATGAGATATTTGGCCCCATGAGTATCGTTTATGAACTACCTGCGTATGTCGGGGCAATGGCGCCAAGTCTACTATTTACGGGTATTGCCTTTTACTTTATCCGGCGGTGATAAACGCGGGTAATAAAAAACGACGCAATGGCGTCGTTTTTTATTGGGACAATTTTATAAGCGACTAAAAGCTAAATTTAAGCGCCATGCCAATTACGCATTTGGTTAGCTTCTTTGGATAACACGACTACTTCAGAACGGGTCATCATATCCTGCAGTGCGAGTTTATCGTCGTTGATAAGCACCCACAGATTACCAATACCAAGTAATGACCACACAATGCGAGCGTAAGCGGTGATAAGGCTTAGATTTTGGCCGTTTGGGTGCTGGATCTTAAGGCGCCAGGCGCGCATCCCGAGGGTTTGGCCGCCCTTACTCCAAAAAAGCGCATAAAAAGTACCTACGCAGAGCGCTAACCAAAGTTGATAAATCCCATGGTAAATCGGTGTGCCATTGAGGGCGTCGGACACATGCTCAAAGCCATTCATGCTAACGAGGCCAGAGGCTGTGAGTCCAAAAAAAATACCAAAGCCAATAGCGCCCGAAAACATATATACGGCTACCGCTAGCAGTAGGTCATAGATCATTGCCCCTAGGCGGCGAAAGAATCCGGCGCGGGGAAAGTTGGCATGTTCAGCATTTAACATCGGCGATCCTAATTCTAAATGGATAAATGACGATAAGGTTTAAGCTTCTGGTTCTTCATCACGTACAAAGTGGATATTGCTAAACCCAAAGCGAGCAAATTCGACTTTGCGATAATCTTTTTCAGCCTTGGCGCCTTTGCGTGAGGTCATGGCAATTTGTTGCTCCATCGCCAGAAACTTGGTTAAGTCTATACCTTCGGCCTCCGCTACGGCCTCGTATAAATCGTGATGTTTAGCATAACTAAAGGCAATGGTTTTCGTCTCACCTTTGAAGGTGTAAGTCACTTGACGCGCCATGGTTTTCTCCTGAAATAAGTCCTGAAATGGTTCTGAAATTAATTAAATTCGCTTCTAAAAATAAAATACACCGCACCGAGGATGCACAGACCCGCCCAGAGATAATCGAGTTTCAGTGGTTCCTTCATGTAGAAGTAGGCGAAGGGCACAAACAAGCTTAAGGTAATGACTTCCTGTAGGATTTTTAATTGTCCGACATTCATCACTGTGTAGCCGATACGGTTAGCCGGCACTTGCAGTAGGTATTCAAACAGGGCGATGCCCCAACTGACCAAGGCAGCGATAATCCAAGGCTTTGAGCCTAAGGACTTTAAATGTCCGTACCAAGCAAAGGTCATAAAAATATTGCTAAGACAGAGTAAACCGATAGTCGTCAGGGTTGGATTCATCATTCTTCTCGATGATTAAGTTTATAAATCATGTACATGGCATCATCAGTGTAGCTACCAAGGCATTTCTCTATGGCTTTAGGTTTAAAGCCCATTTTGCGCCAATAGCTATCAGCGCCTTGCACCGCCACTAAGGAGAGGGAGCTCAAGTTAAAGCGATCGGCAAGCTGCTTTAGACGCATTAAGGCTTTAGACCCAGCGCCTAAACCTTGAGCCTTTGCCGATATCGCAATATCGTGCAGATACAAAGTATCGGCCTTAGGTAAATGGGTGATTGGCTCATAAAGTGCGGGAGGCATATTGGTGGTCCAAGGATGAGCAAGACAATAGCCCACCACTGAGTCATTTACCTCAAATACAAAGCAGGATTGAGGTGAGACGTGCCACTTGCTTTGCAATACATGCAGGGGTTCAGGATCTAGTTGAGAATAACATTCTTCCTGGATCTGTAAAATAGCATCCCAATCCTGTGGGGTGATTGCACGCAGTAACATGGTCGACCTTTTTCCGTCCAAAAGCAGTTTGAATAAATAAGTCCGGGATTATATACCCAAATCGCAGCAAAAGCTTTGAAACTCCGATAGTGATGCGATTGCGCCAAGTCTAAGCGCTAGAGTGTTATTGCCAACGCTTTATGACCTAGCGCTACTGCATTTAGCCCAAATAGCGTTGAGTTAAATGCTTAGCCAGATATTGACTGTTTAACGGCTCGCCTGTGGCTTGAATGATGAGTTCATCCGTTGTCAGTAATGAGCCTTTGGACCAAATATGGCTTCCAAGCCAGTCAAATACTTGGGATAACTGCCCATTATCGATAAGGTTTTCAATCGGACCTAAGCTTCGCTCCAGCGCAAAACGGCATTGGGCGGCATACATGGCGCCTAAGGTATAACTTGGGAAATATCCCAATTCACCTACGGCCCAATGGATATCCTGCATGCAACCATCGCGATAGTTACCCTCGGTATTGATCCCGAGAAGTTGTTGCATCTGGCTTGACCAAAAATCAGGGAGGTCATCCACGCTTAGGCTACCGTCGATAAAGGCTTTTTCGGCTTCAAAGCGCAATAGAATGTGGCAAGGGTAAGTGACTTCATCGGCATCGACACGGATAAGCCCGGGATTGACGCGGGTATAGTGTCTTGCCAAGTCTTGGGCGCTAAACTCACAGCCCAAATGCTGTTTAATCAGTGGTTGTAATTGGCGTAAAAACGCGGGATTGGCACCGAGCTGCATTTCACAAAATAAGCTTTGGCTCTCATGGACGCCCATGGAACGAGCCAGTCCTGCGGGTTGACCGCGCCATTGTTTTGGTAAGCCCTGTTCATAACGGGCGTGACCAGTTTCATGCACTATGCCCATGATAGCGCTGCTAAAATCGGCTTGGTTATAGCGCATCGTAATGCGCACATCACTCGGTACACCGCCACAGAATGGGTGACTACTGATATCGAGCCTGCCATGGTTAAAATCAAACCCTAAATAGGCCATCACATCGAGGCCAAGGGCTTGCTGCGCCATGATATCGAAGGGGCCGTTAAGCTTAAGTGTTGGCTCACCGGCTTGTTTTTCGAGTACATTTTGGATGAGCGTGGGTAGCCAAATTTTTAAATTACCAAAGGTTTGCTCAAGCTTGGCGGTAGTCATGCCAGGCTCAAATTTATCGAGCAGGGCATCATAGGGGGAAATATTTTGCGCTTGAGCGCGGATTAAAGCTTCTTCCCTCGCAAGGGCGATTATCGCCTTAAGATTAGGTTTAAAGCCTTGCCAATCATTGTTTTTACGTTGCTCACGCCAGGCATTTTCACACTGATAGGCCATCTTGGTTTTGGCTTGAACCAGCTCACCCGGCACTAGAGTCGCCTGTTGATACTGATATTGCATTTCCCTTAGGTTGGCGTGTTGTTCTGAGGTAAGCGCTTCTTGCGCGGCAAGAGCGAGATTATCACCAAGGTGAGGGGACGTTTTAAGGGTATGGATATGCAATGCGAGTTCAGCCATGGCATCGCCACGCTCACTGCCGCCGCCCAAGGGCATCATTGCTGCCTGATCCCAATCACCTAGCGCACTAAAATGTTCAAAATGTGAAATTTTCTGGAAATGCGCCGTAAGTTTATCGTAACTTGGCGTAGGTTGTTTGGTGTTCATAGCGGTATCCATAGACTCAATCTTAAGGTGCGGTCGTTATCTATTAGCACGAAAAATAACAGTAACAGCATGATAATATCATGCAGTCAAAAGCACACTAGACCCCTAAAGGGAGGACGTGAACATTATTGACCATAACGGCTCACGCCATTATGGCGTAATGGGGAGTTATTCAAATCTGCTTTAGGATAAATTTTTGTTTGGAAACTAAGCTTGCCTTGCTATGCTGTCACTCGTAAGTTGATAATTACAGTGAAGTAAATGGACTGCTGTATCGTTCAAGGAGATGACTATGTGGGCGTTTTTAGTTGAACAGCCTAACCTACCTTACACAATTGCCTTCGCCTGTGTGCTTGTCCTTGGTGTTTTTGAAGCCTTATCACTCGTCATAGGATTAAGTATGATGAGCGCCTTAGACCAGTGGGTGCCTGCTGATGTTGAGTATGATGCTGATATTAGTGGTAGCGGACTCACAGGGATTGCTGGCTGGCTTTGTCTCAATCGTTTGCCGCTGCTTATCTGGTTTGTGCTGGCACTAACCAGTTTTGCCATTGCAGGCTATCTCGTTAATTACATTAGCTTAATAGTCTCGGCTACCTTGCTGCCGCAACTATTTACCTTACCTATCGCCATAGTCGGCAGTGCATTGTCTTGTCGCTATCTTGGCCGAGTACTGGCCGATTTGCTCCCCAAAAATGAATCTACCGCCATCTCCCTTGATGACTTAAGCGGTTATGTTGGCACTATCACCTTAGGTTGTGCCATTAAAGGCATGCCATCGGAAGCCGTTGTTCGCGATAAACATCAACAAAAACATTATGTATTAGTCGAGCCTGAAACCTCAGGTATCGAGTTTGCCAGTGGTACTCAAGTGGTGCTGCTTAAAAGAGAGGGAAGAGTGTGGTCTGCGACTCGCTTTGATAATTGATTTTCCAAAGCTATTAACGAAGAAGGAAAGCAAATGGATGTGTTAAACGAAGTCACCAGTTCGAGCAATTTTGTGTTGTTGGTTGCCGCAATGGTATTGATTGGCCTGATTGTGATTAGTCTGATTTTCGCCAAGTTATACAAACGGGCAACGAAGGAAATGGCCTTTGTGCGTACTGGTTTTGGTGGTGAAAAAATCATTAAAGACGGCGGCGCAATCGTCTTGCCCGTGCTGCATGAAACCATTGCAGTGAACATGAATACCCTGCGTATCGAAGTGGAAAAAACTCAAAAAGATGCACTGATCACCAAAGATCGTATGCGGGTTGATGTTAAAGCAGACTTTTATTTGCGGGTGGCACCTAATGCTGATGGCATTTCGATGGCGGCACAAACCTTAGGTACCCGTACCACGCGGGTGGAAGAGCTGAAAAAGCTGATGGAATCTAAGTTTGTCGACGTGTTGCGTGCCGTTGCGGCTGAAATGACCATGACTGAGATGCATGAGCAGCGAGCCGATTTTGTACAACGGGTGCAGAATAACGTTGCCAACGATTTAGAGAAAAACGGTTTAGAACTTGAATCCGTTTCCTTGACGGGATTTGACCAAACCGACTTGCAGTTTTTCAATGAAAACAACGCATTCGATGCAGAAGGTCGCGCGCGTCTAGCTAAAATCATTGAAGAAAAGCGTAAAGAAACGAACGATATTCAGCAGGAAAACCGCATTAAGATTGAGCAGCGTAACTTAGAGGCTGAAAAAGAATCGCTGGAGATTGAAAAGTCGGAAGAAGAAGCACGTCTTATCCAGCAACAGTCACTCGAATTTAAGCGCGCAGAGCAAAAAGCTGAAATTATTAAGCAAAAAGAAAACAAAGCGCGTGAAGAACGTGAAGCCGAAATTGCCAAAGAACGTGCTATCGAAACCGCGGAAATTGAAAAGACCAAAGATATTGAAACCCGCGAGATTGAAAAACGTAAATCTATCGAACAGGCGCGTATTCAACAGCAACGTGATATCGAAGTCGCCGAGCAGGAAAAACACATCGCGGTAGCCGCTAAATCGGAAGAAGAGTCGGCCGCCCGTGCCCGCGCAGCAGAAGCGGAAAAGCTGAAAGTGGAGAAAGAGGAAGCGGTAATTACAGCGCGCCAAATAGCCGAAGCCAATCGTCGCAAAGAAATTGAAGTGATTGATGCCCGTAAGGAAGCGGAGCGTGATGCTGTTGGTGTGACAGTGCAAGCTGAAGCCGAGAAACGTGCCGCGGAAGACAGATCGAGTGCGATTTTGATTGAAGCGCGTGCCAGTGCCGATGCGAAAAAACTGCAAGCCGAGGCGGATGAAAAAGTCTATGCCGTTGAAGCGGCTGGTAAACAAGCTCTGTACGAAGCCGAAAACGTGCTACGTGATGAGCAGATTGCGCTGCAAAAATCCCTTGCGATCTTAAAAGCCTTGCCAGAAATTGTTGCTCAAGCGGTTAAACCATTGGAAAACATCGAAGGTATTAAAATTCTTCAAGGTTATGGTGTTGGTCATCAATTTGCTACGGGTGGTGATGGTTCCGCGATCAACCAAGGTGGTATCGCTGAACAAGTGACTAGCGCAGCCTTAAACTATCGCGCCAATGCGCCAGTTGTTGATGCCATGCTACGTGAATTAGGCTTAGTCCAAGCGGATTCTGGCACTTTGAACGATCTGCTCAATGGCAATAATGCACTGACGACCGAGGCCTTAAATGTGGTGAAATCGGCCAACACAGGGCTGAATGGTTATAGTCAGCAACAGGCCATGATTGAACCAAAGATAAATAATTAAGAGTGGTCAATCACCAAAGACTAAAGCGCCTACGGGCGCTTTTTTATGCCTGAAACGGCTGTATCGATTTGTAGTATTCCACTATTACCCTAAATTTAATGGTCGGAGTAGAGTGAAATCCGCTGTTGCGTTTTCCCTTATCGAATAAAAGGAGTTTCTCATGGCCAATATTTTGATTATCGCCGGTGATTTTGTTGAAGATTACGAGTTAATGGTACCGTTCCAAGCCCTGCAAATGGTGGGTCACAGTGTCACGGTTGTTTGTCCCGATAAAGTGGCGGGGCAAACCATTAAAACGGCAATTCATGACTTTGAAGGCGACCAAACCTATACCGAAAAACCAGGACACTTATTTGCCTTAAATGGCAATTTTGCTGGTTCGAACGCGCGTGATTTTGATGCGCTGTTGCTTCCAGGTGGTAGGGCGCCAGAGTATTTACGCCTAAACCCTGCGGTGATTGCCCTCGTGGCAGAATTTGCCGCCCAAGATAAACCGATTGCGGCTATTTGCCATGGCGCACAGTTACTCACGGCGGCCAATGTGGTTCGCGGTAAAAAAGTGTCAGCCTATCCCGCTTGCGCGCCCGAGGTGAAACAAGCTGGCGCTGAATATTGTGATATTGAAGTCACTGCGGCAATTACCGATGGCAAATTAGTTACCGCGCCCGCATGGCCAGCGCATCCTGCATGGTTGGCGCAGTTTAACAAGTTATTGAATTAACGATATTCATCCTGTGTAATTTATGGCATAACAGTTCGGGTAGAGGCTTAAGTTGAGTATTCGCTGGGGACTTAAGCAAGGCGCAATGGCTGGAGCAAAGCGCAATAGCTGCTTGGGGAGTAATATTGTGTGTGAAATCTATTCCGGTGCCGAACCCGAACTGTTTGAACTCAAAACCCGCTCCATTCGCATCGATGGTGTGGTGACGAGCGTTCGGCTAGAAGCGATTTTTTGGCAGATTATTGAAGAGATTGCCGAAGATGCCGAGCTCAGTGTAGCGGTATTTTTAACCCGTATTTACCGAGAGGTGTTAACTCGCCACGGAGAAGTGGCTAACTTTGCTTCTTTATTGCGGGTCGCCTGCACAACCCATCTTAATCAGGGGCAGCGTTTGGTGTTAAAACCTAAGGTTGCACTAAACGCGAAATCCTCTTGAATATCCATTGCATCTTTGCGATTTGAAAAGACTAAAGTTGCTGCATACTTGCCGCGTTATTGCAGAGCCATTTTCTTGTGAGTACTTGGAAACATGAGCTTTTATCGATTTAGCTTGCGAAGGCTTGGGTATATTTGTTGATAATCTGCTCTACTTTTCCATTGGCTTTTAGCTGCGCTATTGCGTGATTGAGCGCAGGTAGTAGAGCAGCATGCTCTTTCCGTAGCCTTAGCACCAGTACGCCATCAGAATGCACCGCGGCTAATCCAACGGGGATCTTAAGCTTGTTTGACCAATATAAGGCGGGATAGTTACCCGAGATAATGGCCGTGATGCGGTGTTTATCTAATGCCTTAATCAACTCTTGTTCAGAGGTAAAATCGACACGGATAAACTCCTTGTCGTCATGGTACAAATATCCCCTGACGGTACCGATTTGCTTGCCTTTAATTCCAGTGATTTCTTTAAAGGATTCAACATTTTCGGGTCTGGTCACTACGTACTCAGTGATAGGCATGATGGGATCGGATTTCACGAATAAGGGACCAAAATCTTGGTTTTCAAACCAACTGGGGCTAACCACATCAAAATCTAATTGACCCGTTTCAAGGGCGTTGTTCGTCCGTTTGGGCGGCAAGGACAGATTTTCTCCCTCAATATTCGCTAAGGATAAAATCTGCGGAATTAATTCAGAAATTATTCCCGGAGCATCGGGTTGATTGGCAATAAAATACGGATACCAAGAATATGAGCCAGTAATGTTGTACCTGAGTTGTTCTGCATAGGACTGAGGGGCAAACAAAATCAGTAATAAAACGCCTTTAACGAGGCAACGATAGAGAATACTTCCTTTACCCATCGAGTCCTTCACTCCTTGGTTGATCGAGCTTAGTGGTTACTACGCTACATTGTATTCTTTCGTTGTGAAAAAATGGTTATCTGTGGCGCAGTTTACCTATTCAAGCAGTTTTAAGCCGTTAAGCCAACAGTTGGCACAATGCAGGTTGCTGATTGTGAGGATAAATTCGATAGGTCTTATGGTGTTTGATAAGACTCGTTTTCTTATTGCCCTGGCTTATCAGCAAACCATGGGAGAGGGCGATTTGAGTCAACTGTTGCTCATCGGCACGGACATATAAGTTGATGGGTTTGATGAGCTGATTATCTTGAATATGCTGGGTAAATTCTTTTACATCAATGACTAAGCTCGATTGGCCATCGCCGTCTAGCTTCAGTTTCGTATTAATTTCGGTATCGGTAAACACTAACCACTCGCGCTCAGTCAACTCGGCAATCATGGCATTTAAGGCTGTACCTAATGCGAGTTGCGAGTTTTCAACGCTCTGATATTGATGAACAATTCTTTCCAATAACCGCTTAAGTTCGGCGCCAGCACCTTGGCTGCGAGCCATACGGATCCACGTGGTCAGATCTTCAGCAACCAATTTTGAAAAGCGTTTTTCCTTCAGGGCTTCAACCATCCAGTTGCATAAAAAATGGCTTTCCTGTGCGGGTGTGCGTTGGGCTTTTTTAGCTTGAGCTGAAGTGGTTAAATCGGTAAGCCCCGCCAGTGCGAGTTCGAGTATGGCTTGATTATAGGTTTGAGAATTCATTGTGGCTCCGCCGCGGGCTAAAGGGATTGATCTGATTAAATTGGGGCGATATTTATTGCGGCGGAGCTAGTTTAGCAAAGCAGTCGCTAAATCGATAACGATTCTTAGCGGCTGCTTGGGGGAGGGGATATGATTATTATGGCGCACCTACGAGGCTAGCCGCCGTCAGAATCAACTTAGGCGCAGGTCTCACCTTGTAGTTGGGATTCACATATTGGAAATGGATTAATCCTTGAGTATCGGCGATATAAATTGCCGGTACTGGCAGGACTAATCTTTTATCGCCTTCGGGCGTTGTCCAAAGAGGATTATCCAGTTTTAAGCGGCTCAGGTAAGTCTCAGTAACTTGCTTGCTGGTATAAAAAGCAAGGCCAAAGGCTTGCGATGCCTGCATTTTTTCATCGGAAAGGAGCAAGTATTTGAGCTCATTTTTCGCCGCCGAGGCTTTTAACTGTCCTGGCGTATCGGGTGATATACCCACTAATTGAAAACCCATTTCAATGAGTTTTGGCTCGATCGCTTTTAATTGTCCCATTTGGTTATTGCAAAACGGGCACCAGCCGCCACGGTAAAAGAAGAAAATCGTTGGTTTTTGTGCCGTTAATTTCGCTAAATCAACATTTTGGCCATTCATGTCTTGCAAAGAGATTGCTGGGATTTGCTCGCCATTGAGTAGTGGTCTAACCGAATATTCATCTTTAGCGATAGGTTGAGCGAGCGTGCTAAAACTGCCGAGCAGTAGGCTGATGGTCAGTAAAAAGCGCTGTAGTGTGGACTGCATTAGAGCATATCTCCTTGTCATTAGTTTTTGTTTCAATTAAATATTCTGCTGTTAACGGTAAACCGTTATTAGCCTGTGTGCTTGGGTGGACTGAGCATGGGTGGTAAACGTAGAAATAAGAACGGCGAGATGCGAAATTTATTGCAGTATTTGTCGTTATTTATTGGGTTTGTTAATCAGTGCTATCACTCGGATATTGCAATAAGAACAATATGTCCGCAAATCACTCTGAGTCAGATAGGTTTTAAATGGTAATAAAAAAGCGTCCGTTTAAGGACGCTTTAACATTATTATTCGTGTGTTAAATTAGCGCGTTAAGATATTTATCAACAGAACATTGTGTGAATTATTTGAGTTTTTTGCCTTTGCTTGGGGCTTGACCAACTTTCATTTTCACGCGGCGGCCCTGCATGCTTTTTTCGGCGATGATCTGCTCGCTGACGTTGTCGAGTCGCTGTTGTTTTTTGGCAAAACTACGGCGAGTTTGTAGCTGTTTTAACAACAACTCACGGCTACCGACCTCATATCCTGGCACGGTAATGCGGCGAATTTTTTGGCCGATTAGCTTTTCAATATCCGCCAGGGTGCGTTCTTCTTCACGGCTCACAAATGAAATCGCAACCCCAGATTTACCTGCACGGCCAGTACGGCCGATACGGTGAACATAGTCTTCGGCAAGGAAGGGTAAGTCGAAGTTGACCACATACTCAAGGCTGGGAATATCTAAACCGCGGGCGGCCACTTCGGTCGCCACTAGCACACGTACTTTACCGGATACAAATTCGCGCAGCGCACGGCGACGGCTACCTTGGGCTTTTTCACCGTGGACGACTTCAGAGGGAATACCATCTAAATTTAATTCTTTAACCAGAGTATCCGCTGCATCGCGGGTCGCGGTAAACACTAACACTTGTTGCCAGTTTTTCTTACCAATCAACTCCGATAATAGCTCGCGTTTACGACGCTGCTCTACCGGATACACCACTTGGCTAACGGTATCGGCTGTCGTGTTTTGTTTATCGGCGCTGATCACTTGGGGTTTGACCATCATCTCGTTAGCCAGTTTTTTCACTGCGCTGGAGAAGGTGGCTGAAAACAGTAGGTTTTGACGCTTCTTGTTGACCGCTTGAAGAATTTTTTGAATGTCGGCACTAAAGCCCATATCTAGCATACGGTCGGCTTCATCGAGCACTAAAAAGTCAACGCTGGACAGACTTAAGTTGCAGGCGGTAAGGTGCTCAAGTAAACGGCCAGGGGTCGCGACAATAATATCGGCACCGCGTTTTAACTTTTGCGCTTGAGTCTCAACTTTTACGCCACCGTAGATCGTTAATACGCTGAAATTTAAATACTTGCTGTAGGCTTCAACGTTTTCTGCTACTTGGGCGGCAAGTTCGCGAGTCGGAGTGAGGATTAATACCCGCGTGTTAGATTTTAAGGTTTCACTTGGGTTTTCAACCATTTTTTGTAGGATCGGCAGTGCGAAGGCGGCGGTTTTACCTGTGCCGGTTTGCGCGCTGGCGAGCACATCTTGGCCGCGGCGGATGGCTGGGATCGCTTGCTGCTGAATCGGTGTCATTTTTTGATAACCGCAATCTGAGATAGCGCGTAAAATCTCGGGGCAAAAACTAAAAGATTCAAATCTCATTTTGGATTCCTGTCATTCACTCATTCAATCATTCAAGCGCCTCACCCTACTACAGACACTTTTACAGCAAAGTATTCTGCCATGGGCGAACGTTAACGCACTTGTTTGTGCCTTTCTAACGCTTAGCGGTCAGAAAAATGGCGGGCGCGGAGTATAGCAAAATTTTCGGTTAAAACCTGTACTTTTTAACCCTTTGGCCGTTTATAACGATATTGCTGCTGTTTTGCTGATAATCAGAGGATTAACTTAAGGCGTGGATTGGCTTGGATAAAGGATGCCGCGCTATTGTGTGTCGACAATCGCGCGGCATTACAGCTAGCCAAAGGCGCGGCGTAGGCCAAGTGCTTTTTCAGCGCTGTGTTTTAAATGATTGGCGGCATCACCAATCTGATGCGTTGCCGCGAGGTTTTCACTGCTGCTTTGGGTGATGAAATGAATATTGTTGGTGATTTCATGCACCACTTGGCGCTGCTGATCGGCGGCCACCGCATTTTGCTGTGCAAAGGTGTGGATCTCGCTGACTTCTTGGTAAATGGTGTTGACGTTTTTGGCGGAGGTTTGAATGTCGTTAGCGCATTGCTCTGCATGTTGGCGGCTTTGCTCCATTTCTTTTGCCCACGCATTTAACATGCTGAACATCTTATCGACACTCTGCGAAATACTGTTGGTCGATAACTGAGTGCGGCTCGATAGGGCGCGCACTTCATCGGCCACCACCGCAAAGCCGCGCCCTTGTTCACCCGCTCTCGCGGCTTCAATGGCGGCATTGAGGGCAAGCAGGTTAGTTTGCTCAGCAATAGAATCAATCTCACCCATGGCACTGGCAACTCGTTCAGCTTCTTGATTAAGCAGATTGGCATTATTCGCTGCATCGGCGACGGATTTAGCCAGCTGTTCGACCTTTTGGGTATTAGCCTTCATATTGGCGCTGCTTTTTAGGCAGAGATCATAGGCGGTATTAATGCTGGTTGAGGTTCGTTGAGTGTTTTGAGCAACTTCGGTAATCGTCGAACTCATTTCTTCCATTGCACTTGCCAGTTGCTCGAGCTGGTTTTTCTCTTGATCTAGGCTGGCATAGGTTTGTTCAGTGGTGACCACAAGTTGATCGGCTATCGCATGCAATTGATTAGCTTGATCTTGAGTGCGGCCGAGTACGCCATTCATCTTGGCTTGTAATAAGATCAATTGAAAATCGAGAATCGATGAGGTGTCAGCTCCCGAGTAGATGTAGCGACTAATAGAATCGTATTTTGTTTGCATATCAATCAACTTGGCCGGAATACGAAAGGCTTCATCGTAGAAGATAGCTAAGTTAAGGCCCATTAAAATCGCGCCAGCGATAATCACTCCCCAACCCCAAAGGTAACCCGCAATTAATAATCCTGTAGATGCAACTACAGCAGAGACAACACGTTTTTGCATTAAACTAAGTGGCTTAGTAATGGATTTATTGTCCAATAATCTGCGGTAAATAGCTGTTGCTCTAGTGACATAGGCTGCCTGCGGTTGCAGACGAACCGACTGATAACCAACAATTGTGCCATTCTCAAACACGGGAGAAACAAAGGCATCAACCCAATAAAAATCGCCATTTTTACAGCGATTTTTAACTATGCCACGCCAAGATTGGCCGGATTTTAGTTTTTGCCACATCTCTTTAAAAGCGGCACTAGGCATATCGGGATGACGTACTTTGTTATGCTGATGCCCAATTAATTCTTCGGCACTGTATCCTGATACTTCGGCAAATCGTTGATTAACATAAGTAATAATCCCGCGGGTATCTGTGGTGGATATCAATTCGTCTTGAGGAGTGAGGCGGATCTCTTGTGCGTGATGATGGTTGTTACTGATTTTATTGTGACTAGGGTTACTCTGGCTCATTTCGTGTGTCCATTCTGGGCCGATATTATGATTAGGGTAAATGTAATGCTAAAGCTTGTGCCGACTCTCATGGGGGTCGGCTAATTATGTGATAATGGTATCATTTTTGTGTGGATATTGGAGAGTGGTTTTTAGCATTACCCATAAGAAAAGTAATGTATTTTTCTTTTTATAACTTTTTAAAAATATTAGTTTTTTATTGCTATTTAAACGAGTGTTTATCCTGTCTTGTAGCCAAATTTATGTCATATTCACCTTCATGTGAGATGAAGTTATTCGGGAGAATCCTCAATATATGGCAACCATTCTTGGCGTCTTTGACTAAACTTGTTAGGCGTGTTGATGTTTAAGGATTATTTGGGCGAATTTAATGGCATTTGTGCAAGGTAAAGTCCGTAGATGCAGTGCTTTTGCATAAAAGGGCGCTAAGATAAATAAATGCTGCCTAAATGGGTTTTATGGCAAGCATTTACGCTTACTCAGTCTTAAGAACCGTTCGTTATTTGAATAAAAGAATGACACTTCATTCCTTATTTCGGCGAGCGCTAGCTTGGCAGAAGGAGCCAAATTTAATTTCATAAATGTCAGCAGGCAGTCGTAATGTGAACACATTTTTAAGCATTATGGGTTTTAGTCCGCATTTAATTGGTTTTGTGCAAGTCATTATCTTGTTAAATAAAATTGCGAGACCTAGGTCGATAAATTGTGAACTTAGGCTTTAAATCATCCAAAGGTAGTACTTGATTGCAAAGGGATTTTTATGGCAAGAGCACTGCCGAGTGACTTTGCTCGTTATACATCAGGTTTAACTCATTGGCGCCGAGTGATTTTTAAACGGTTATTTGGGTTTCTTGCGATCCTGTGTGTGCCTGTGTATTTCACCAGTGTTTATCTTTGTATTGCTGCCGATTTATGGGGCATGGCGATTTTTGATACCTTTGCATATTTCTTATTAGTCTTATTGCTTTTTTATCCTCATTTTTCTGATCGGCTTAGATTTAGTTTAGGATGTTTGCTTGCCTATGCCATTGGTGTTGGATTTCTTATTGCGATAGGGCCGTCAGGCGCTGGATTTTTTTGGCTATTTATTTTCCCTCCGCTGAGTAACATTTTTTTAGGCACTAAGGCGAGCATATACGCCCAAGTTTTAAATGGTGTGAGCTTAATTTTGATTGGGGTGGCGTATCATTATGAGTGGCTGATTTGGCCCGTCACTCAAGGATATAGCACTGGCATTTGGGTTGTTGTTTCAATCAATTTCCTCGTAACCAATGCTATGGTAACCCTGACTATTGCTTATCTCTTAGGCAAGTTAACCTCCTCCCTCGATTCTACACTAGCTTCTCGGCAAGCGACTGTACTGGGTTTAGCTAAGCTTGCTGAATATCGAGATAATGAAACCGGAGCGCACTTATTGAGAATGCGGCAATACTCTAAAATGCTCGCTGCCCAGCGGATGTTGGCTGACAATTCGCCTCCAGAATTAGATGAAGACTTTATCCAAGATATTAGCTTATCGGCAATTTTGCATGACATAGGCAAAGTTGGCATTGCCGATGCGATTTTGCTAAAACCAGGCCGGTTAACTCCAGATGAGTTTGAACAAATTAAGGCGCATCCCGTTATTGGGGGGCAGGTTCTGGCCAGTTTGTTAGAGTATGCTCCCCAATGCACCTTTATCAAAATGGGTAGAGATATTGCCTCTGGACACCACGAAAAATGGGATGGTAGTGGTTATCCACTTGGATTAAAAGAAGAAAATATTCCCTTATCCGCAAGAATTGTCGCTCTAGTCGATGTTTATGATGCGTTAACATCCCCACGCTGCTATAAGCGTCCTTTTAGTCATGAAGATGCCAAAGCCATGATTCTTGAGGGCCGAGCCAAACATTTTGATCCTGTGTTAGTCGATTGTTTTATGCAAATTCATACCGAGTTTGAGGTGCTTTCAAAAGCTTCATTGCTGGATGATCCTCAGTCGACTGTAGCGCAGCCTAAGATGGTGTGATTTTATTAGGCGAAAACAATAAGCCCAAGACAATCGTCTTGGGCTTATTTAATGAGATTTATCTGTGGGGGTTAGATAGCTTGTGTTGCTTGTTTGAGCCACTCAAGCTCACTGCCTGACATTAATGGCGATAAAGTATTAAACACTCTCTGATGGTAAGCATTAAACCAGTCGATTTCGCCTTGGGTTAACAGGTTCTTATCGATAAGGCGGACATCCATGGGGATCAGCGTTAGGGCATCGAATTCATACATTTCACGCTCGGCGCCCTTTAATGCTTCACAATGCCGCACTACCACTAGGTTTTCGAGGCGAATGCCAAAACTGTCGGCGCGGTAATAACCAGGCTCATTTGATAACACCATGCCAGGCATTAAGGCGATAGCATTAAGATTTTTACCTATGCGCTGTGGGCCTTCATGCACACTCAGGAAATGGCCGACGCCATGGCCTGTGCCGTGGTCGTAATCAAACCCATGTTGCCACAGATATTGGCGGGCAAAAGCATCGAGTTGTTGGCCTGTCGTGCCTTTAGGGTAGCGGGCTTGATCTAAGGCGATATGGCCTTTAAGTACCAGTGTCACCATCTTTTTCTGTTCATCACTCACTTCGCCAATGGCGATGGTGCGGGTGACGTCTGTGGTGCCGTCCAGATATTGAGCGCCAGAATCCACTAAGTAGATGCTGTTCATCGTCATCATCGCAGGCGTGCCATTGTTATGGTTATAGTGACACATGGCCGCATTGGCGCCAGCGGCGGAGATGGTGTCGAAGCTTGGCTCGCGATACTTGGGATCTTCGAGACGGAAACTCTCTAACTTGTCGGCAAGAGTGGCTTCATCGTGCAGACGATTAGCCGCGACTTCAGCATCGAGCCATGCAAGAAAACGACTGACAGCGACACCATCACGGATGTGGCTGGCGCGCATACCTGCTAATTCGGCAGCATTTTTTTGGGCTTTAGGCAGAGAGACTGGGTCGATACCGGCAATCAATTTTGCGCCAGCATCGCGGGCAAGATTTTGCGCCCAAGCGTTAGCAGAGTTGGGATCGGCCAGCAGTTTCACACCCTGCAAACTTGCCAAGGTATCGGCAAGGGCGGCTTCGCTCTTAAAGCTCACACCCGCTCCAACGTGTTCCTCAATGCCTTCGGGGAGTTTGCTCAAATCGGTAAACAGCTGCATATCACCATTGGCATGGAGCAGGGCGCAGCCGAGCACGACAGGGAGGCGAGGAACATCATTACCACGGATATTAAGCAGCCAGCAGAAAGAATCTAAAGCGGCGATTAGCGCAACATCGGCGCCGGCTTTTTTGACTAGTGCGCCAATCTCGGTCCGTTTTTGCAGGCTGGTCTTACCCGCACTTTCATTACTAAATAAGGTGATAGCTGCGCTCGACGGTGCAGGTCGATTTTGCCAGTGCTTATCAATCGGATTCTGTTCGACGGCAACCAGTTCGATTTGGGCTTTCGCTAACGTCGCTTTGGCGTTTTCAAACCACGCTAAGGTGTGTAAACGGGCATCAAATCCGACACGTGAACCTGCGGGTAACGTGTCGCATAACCATTCGATTTGCGGAGTGTCTGTCAGGCTTTCATAGCTAAAGAGGTTTGCATCGACCTGTAAACGCACTTGTACCGTATAACGACCATCGGTAAAAATGGCGGCTTTGTCTTTTAGGACAATGGCCATGCCGGCTGAACCGGTAAAATCCGTCGCCCAATAAAGACGCTCGTTGTGCTCTGGCACATATTCGCCTAAATACTCATCGGCGCGCGGAATAATAAAGGCGTCTAAGTTGGCGTTTGCTAGCTCGCTACGAATGGCGGCAAGACGGTTGGCAATCTTATTTGATTGCAATGGTTGTGACGACGAAGGTAACGACATAGGGGCTCCAAATTGATGGCATGGGCTACAAAGGTAGGCTGCCAAATTATCATGGGTAATGCTGGCGAAAAGGATGCAAATTGACAGCGATTATCGCAAGCTCAGCAACGAAGTTGCAAGGTATGGAATAAAGGATTTTGTATACAATTTTGTTTTTTAGGCAACATTTTGTGATGAAAATGGCTGTGATCTCTCGCTAATAATCAAATTGAATTGTTATCTTAATCACTCTGGAATCATGACTAATTCTTACAAATTAGCTACTTAAGTTTTATTCAATCGCTAATATTGACCCATTATGCTAACATTCGCCATCTCCGCTCGGGGTCAGAGGGGAGCACATGTATCAGTGGAGTTGGCGATGCAAACATTAACAATAGACGTGGGCGGTAGCAAAGCCCTGTTCGAACTTCAACTCAAGGGGCATACAGAACAATATAAAATCCCCACGGGTGAAGGCTTTAAAATAGAAGACTTAAATAATCAAATCGCGGCGTTGGAACGGGATTATGATTTACAGCATTACCATTTAGCGATCGCTGTACCAGGGCTTGTACAACAGAATCGTTTGGTATCTTGTAAATCCTTGCCCGGTTTAAATGGGTTGAGTTTTGATACCTTGAAAACCCAAGGTCAGCTTAAGTTTATCTGTAATGATATCGATGCGGGCATGCAGGCAACCTGTGATGAAAAATATGCCTGTGAGTTGTTAGTCATGTGTGGCACCGGTATCGGTATGTCGATTGCCTTTAACGGCAAAGCGTACACCGGTGCAACTGGCGTCGCAGGAGAGCTGGGACATTGCCGAGTGATGACAGAATCGGGGGAGTTCACTTTAGAGCAGCTTGCCAGTGGTGATTCTATCCGTAGTCGGAAGATTTCTACTGCCGATGATGTATACCGTGCAGGTACTTATCTTGGTATGGGACTCGCATGGGCGGTAAATCTGTTTAATCCTAATCGGATCTGGTTAGCGGGCGGCATGATGAACAGTGCGCCTTACTATAAAGGATGTCTGGACAGTTTAAGACGCATGGCCTTGAGTGCGCCATTAGCCGAAATGAAGATTAATCGTGTCGATGATATGGAAACCTTAGTTTGTCGTGGTTTATCAGTGATCTTGGCAAGGGATTTTTCGGATAAGGCAGATTCGTAAAAAACGGAGATAGAAAAAACAAAGCCCTACAATGCAGGGCTTTGTTTTTAATGCAGAAATTAATTTATCTTTAGCAGCTCTACATCAAAAATCAGTACCGAACCACCGCCAATTTTGCCTGTGCTACGATTGCCGTAGGCAAGCTCACTTGGAATAAAGAAGCGATACTTATCGCCTTCGACCATCAGTTGCACGCCTTCGGTCCAACCTTTAATCACCCGATCCAACGGGAAGGCAATGGGCTCACCACGCTCGACCGAGCTATCAAATACGGTACCGTCGATCAAAGTGCTGTTTGCAATGCAACTACAGTTAAATGAATAATTTTTTATCGAATTTAACTAGTTGATTTCAAATAGCTCTACATCAAATATTAACAATGAACCACCGCCAATCTTGCCCGTGCTTCTGTTGCCATAGGCGAGTTCACTTGGAATATAAAAACGGAATTTGTCACCTACAGTCATTAGCTGTAACCCTTCAGTCCAGCCCTTAATCACTTGGTTTAAGCTAAAACTAATCGTTTCACCACGCTCAACTGAACTATCAAACACACTTCCGTCAAGCAATGTTCCATGATAGTGCACAGTGACTTTGCTGTTTGCTTTTGGGTGTTCGGTGTTCGCGCTCTTAGTGAGTACTTCATATTGCAAGCCAGATGCTGTTTGAGCCACGTTTTCTCGCTTCGCATTCTCAGCTAAAAACAGCTTCGCTTTTTCAATATTCTCTTTAGTTGCTTGAGAGTTATTCATCTGGCTAAAAAAGTAAAAAATCACACCAGCAATGACCACAACAGCCAAAATCATACGCATTTAATAAGACTCCAATTAATTTGATTAGCTCATGATACGTAGGCAGCAAAGTTGAGTAAAGAAAGCGTAGGTAATCGGTCAGTCTTTGGTATGACATAATATGTCTTGGTAGTAAAATGGCTCATAAAAACAATCAGTTGAACTGTCAGGAGCTATTATGTCATACGCTATAAAGTTTGAAATCAAAGGAACACCAGAAACGGGTTACGTACTGTTCAAAACACACGAGGAAATAGGCCGAAACAAGCTAGCAAGCTTTCAACAACTGGTAGGTGGTTTAATCGAGCCAGTCGTATATATCGATGGGGCTGTGTTATTGATGAATGAAAATGCATTGCATGATGGGTCTATCGCTTGGCGCGTTCCATTGGAACTTGAGAGGATTGTGCCTGAACACTTCAAAGTGAAAGGTCATAAGGTTCTAGTTGGGCCAGTTATATTAGTGGCTGATGATGGACAGGAGTATCACGGATTTCAGACTATTGAGCTAGCGGATAAGGCACTTAGTGATGCTGCTGTGTGCTAATTAAACAAAAGCACGGATTCTTGTTTAAGAAAAATAGTTATTTACTTATATCTTACACAGGAATCCGTGCTTTATTTCAACTTCATAGAACAATCATCTTTACATCGCACACCTCAACCCCCTCTGAAAGTTCTGATATGAGTTAAACAAAATCTCAAATTCTTGTTATAGCAAAATATCAGCATCGTTGTGATGCTGAACGTAACAAGGAACTCAACACATGAAAAATACATTCAACACAGTAGTCAGCCACAGAGCTATGGTTGTCATCTCCGAAGGTGCAGTAATGCCCTCTAACTTATCGTTTGAACTAGAATTTGCTGTTTTCAGAAATGGCAGCTATCAAATCCTCGCATACTACGACCTAACGCTTACAGCAGAACAAGCAAAGAAACTAACTAGCCCAACAGATATTGCGTTGGGTAGTATCTCGATTGCGGGTCAGTATGCAAACAAATACGGCGTTGATATTGATAGGATTATTATTCGTACGACTGAGAATAAAACTGAGCAGTTCGCTAGTATCGGTTTTCTTGCAACTGCGGTATAGCTCATCTTCACCTAAAGCTAACAAATAGAAAAGACAGTCAACGTTACTCTTGTTATTGAGGATAAGAGGCAGCTTAACGGCTGCCCTCATTAATTTCTTACTTCTTTTCTGATTCCATAGCAGCTTTGATTCGAGCCACTAGCTCATCATCCCATGTAGTCGCTGTGTGTTTAGCAGCCATCTCAGCAAGTGATAGTATTACCCACTGCATTAATGCCTCACTAGCTATAGCCGTTAGAATCTGTTTCAGAACTGCTAGCAGTCCCTTTACTATAAATGTTCCCATATACTCTCCTTGTTTATGTTATTCAGCACATCCAAGTGCTTCTCCACGCGATTCGGCGTTTGCCGATACCACTTTGAATCTTTCATTTGCACCGCAGCTTCTTTATAGTCACCTGACTTTAATGCAGCGATCATCTTTTTGAACTTACATAATCCAGAATAGCCAATCTGAAATACTGCCTCAGTTAATACATCATTCACTAGGTGATTTGAATCAACATGAATCTTAGCTGCCATCTTCTGAGCTATTTCAATATCAGCATCTAATAATGCATCTGCTGTAGATACATCGATTGGTTTTTGATCATCACTGCATCTATGACCATATCCAATAGTCCAATATCCTTCACTACATTTATATCGATAGAACATACTATCCTTGAATGTGCCTATGTGTTGTTGGTATTTAATTGAACCTTCGTTCTCCTTTATTATTTCTTTCAAATCCATTTGAACTTGTCCTCACTCCTAAATATATATTTAGCGGAGAGCAATTCGATATGGATATGGACAAAGAACCAACAGCGAAGCCAAAGATCCTTACTACAAAGGAACTAAAGGCACTAAGAGCTAATAGTGAATGCTATCTGTGTAGTAACAAGGATGATTTAGTAGTTGATCATGACCATAATACACATCATATAAGACATGTCTTATGTCGAACATGTAATGGTGCATATATACTCGCTGGTATAGAGAATAGATTGAACACACTGGCTAATAGAGCAGGTATATCACTTAGTGAAGCTATAGGAATGATTCAAGAGTACTTAACTGATGATTATTCAATGAATGATTATTACATAAATATGTTAAGCATAAAGGCTAAAAAGTTCGCGCGTTTAAACGCCACTGAACAGCGAGAGACACTGAAAGCATTAAACGTTAATACAAGTACAACTAACGCACTAACAAACGGCAATCAGCGTTTAATAGCTTATAAGACAGCACTTAAACAGCAGTATAAAAGGCAGTAGCAAGGAGTAATAGAAAGAATGATAAAGGAAATAGATGCAGATGTAGCCGTAACTGATGATGAATGGATTCAATACGTATTAGATGGCCCTTTATTCCTTGAGCTATTGGTGGATAATTCTGAGTTATTGCAAAAAATACTTGAATAAAAAAGCACGGATTCTTGTGTAAGATATAAGTAAATTACTATTTTTCTTGAAGCATAATCCGTGCTTTTGTTTGTTATTTAAACAAAGAGCATTACCACATCTCTCATCATATCCCACATTTGAAGTATTTAATGTTAATTAATAATAAATACATAAGAAGAAAATCAAATGAGGAATCAATATGAACACAACAACTATAATCTTTAATGACCCAGTACTAGGAAAAATCCCTGTGGTTCACCTAGAGATAATATCAATTAACGAGTACCATAGAACTCCATTTGTGCCATTTGAAGTATCTAAGGAATTATCTGATTTACGGTTCATCCGCGAAGGTAACTCAGTTCACATTTACAAGATAGATAAAATAATAGGGTAAAATATGAAAACTAATTCTCTCTTACTGATACTGCTGCCAGTACTAATCACACTACTAGCATATATTCTCGGGCATTGCATTTACACTAAGCTTAACCGTATTGAATCAAATCAAATAGTGATAGCTAATAACATCAAGCTTAACCTTGACGTGATTTATACGGAGCTTAAAGAATTTAAAGAACTTAAGAATGAAAGTATGCAATAAGGCTGGTTGTATCCAAGCACACTCTAACGATAATGGCTATTGCAATTCACACCAAAAGTATTATCAAGAGCAAGTAGCTACCCGAAACAAACGCTATAACGATAATAGACCTCCTAGACATTCTTTCTACTTTACTAACACATGGAAACGCTTACGTGATCAATGGATACGTGAGAACCCTTTGTGCTGTCGTTGTGAGGCATTAGGCATAGTTAAGCTGGCAACAATTGTTGACCATATCATTGAGATACAAGACAACCCTGACCTTAAAGATGATTATCTTAATCTCCAATCTCTATGTCACGCCTGCCACAATACTAAGACAGGTGAAGCAGCACGTGAGCGGAAGAAGAAAGAATCTCTTAAAGGTATAGGTAGAGATATTAACCAAGGATGGTAAGGCCACAGTTGGTGGTCGTATGGTGAGGCTGGTATGTACCAGCTGATAGTGAGGTAATAATGATAAGAGCAGAACAACTGCATAATGTCTTAATGACGTATAAGGACTCAGTGTTATGGATTAAGTATTCAGACAATGGCATTGAGATAAGTAATATTAGCACTAGTGAAGTTATAACAGGTGAAGAAGAACTAGATGTTCTTAAGTATATCATCGGTGCATTATCACTAGTTTGTGATGAGTAGATGTGTTGTGTGTTAATTAAGCAAAAGCACGGATTATGCTTCAAGAAAAATAGTAATTTACTTATATATTACACAAGAATCCGTGCTTTTACTTCCCCCAATAACCATATGGATATTGAACCATTTTTCCCTGAATAATATCCATCCATTCACATGTGTAATCCATTCGGCAATACAGTCCCTGAATAAATAACACATAGGGGGTGGGGACGTTTAAATTTAAAACTTTAATTAAACGCACCGTAACCGTTCTTAATAAATATTTTTCCTTATACCCCAAAACGTGTGAGGTCACAGGACACACAGAGACAGGAGAGACAAAGAAAGCCAAGGAGGGCTTATGAAGAAACTTAAATGGCTGCCTAAGCAGTCTGACGCATTCTACAAACAACTATCTAAAGTAATTGAGAACACATATAGCGATATCGATGACATCGATAACATGTTAATGAGTATGCTTGCAATTGAGCTTAATGAATACGTTCAAGCAATCACAGAGCTAGAAACGAATGGCTCTACCATCACAGTTAAAGGCGCTAATGGGTACAGTGTCACCAAGCAATCACCAGCAGTGCAAACCAAACAAGCAGCATTCAAGAACATAATTGAGATATTAACTAAGACAGGATTGTTAAAAGACCCATTATTAAGATCGTGTGTTCAATCTGAGTCAGATTATAGCGATTTCTTAAATAAAGACGAGGTATAACTATAGATGTCAAGCAGGTATCAAATGCTGCTTGATATCAATGGATTTGATACACCTCTGGAAGATATACCGTTAATTCCAAGTCAAGATTACCGTCAAGCTTATCTATATGCAGCTGACATTATCACAGGACACATAGTATCGAATAAATATATCAAGCTCGCATGTCAAAGATTTATAGATGATCTTAATTCAATTGAAGACCCATCATTCAAATACTTCTTCTCTACCAAAAAAGCACAACGGATAGTTGATTTCTATAAGCATATGAAACACACAGACGGTGACTATTATGGTCAACCGTTCACGTTAATGCCGTGGCAGATCTTTATTGTCACTAACATCATAGGTTGGTTAAAGAAGGAACAACATCACCGAAGTAAGAAATATGTTCGAAGATTTACCGAAGCTCAATTATGGGTAGCACGGAAGAATGGTAAATCAGCCTTATCATCTGGCTTAGCATTGTACTTCTTCTTAGCTGATGGCGAACACGGTGCACAGGTATACAGTGTTGGTCCATCACTCAAACAAGCCAAAATCGTATATGAACAATCAGTAAAAATCATTAATGGTATGCCAGTAAGAAGCGACAAAGCATTCAGACAACGCTTTGATGGTATGCATTATGAAAACTCGAAATATCAACCACTGGCTAACAACAGTTCGACACTTGATGGTTTATCAAGTCACTTAGTCGTGTGCGATGAGATTCATGAGTGGGCTGATAGGAACTTATATGGAGTTATGGACACAAGTACAGGGGCAAGGACACAGCCATTAATGCTTGTGATCAGCACAGCAGGAACAATTCTAGATGGTATTGCGGTTGATCTTTATAAACGTGGTCAACGTATGCTCGATAAGATTGTTGAAGCTGACCATATGTTCTCAATGATCTATGGCATCGATGAAGGTGATGATTACTTCTCAGAAGAAGCATGGATGAAAGCTAACCCAGCATTAGGTGTGGTTAAAGAACTTGCGGACATGAGAAAACAAGCTGCATCAGCACGTGATCTAGTATCTGAACGGAATGGATTTTTAACTAAGCATCTTAATGTTTTCTGTCATTCAGAGAAAGTTTGGCTTAAGAAAAATGATCTGGATAAATGCTTACTAGAAATGGATTTTGATTCTGATAAATATAAAAAATATGATTGTTATATTGGGGCTGACTTAGCTCAAAAGATTGACTTAACCGCTGTATCAGCTGTGTTCAAAGTACCTGAAACTGATACTCAAAGCGGTAAGGTCGAATATCACATCATGCAGAAACATTATATCAGTCGTGGTGCAATAAATAAGGCAAGTGAACAAGTTCAGAATCTATATGACGTGTGGAGTCAAATGGGATATCTGGAAATTGTAGAATCAACCATCACTGATTTCGATTTAGTACGTGATTATATTGTGGAGCTCAGTAAGAAATATAAAGTCGTTGATGTTGGCTTTGACCCAGCTCAAGGCAATCAATTGATGAATGATTTGCGCTCAAATCACGGTATTAACGTAGTTGAAGTAAAACCAACACCAGTTAATCTTAATGAAACTGTTAAACGTGTTGAATCGATGATTATAGATGGTCGCATTAAATACAACGGTGATAAGGTTTTCGAGTACTGTTGTTCGAATGCGTTATTAAAGAATCACCCTAATAACATTGTCAGTATTGTTAAGAATTCGAATGAAGACAAAACAGATAGCTTAATGGCTATGATTGTAGCTGCATCACGTATATCAGAAGAGTCAAATCGTTCCATATATGAAGATTTAAGGGGATTAGTATCGACTAAATACTAAGAATAAAAGAAGGAGAAGTAAATGGGATGGATTCCTAAATTCTTTAAAAGGTCTCAAGAACTTGAGGCTAAAATGGCAATGACCAATTATGAATTCAATGATCTCATGTATCGAATTCGGTCAGGCGCCACGAGTTCAGCATCAATAAGCGAGATGGACACATTAGGGCTGAGTGACATCTTTGCATGTATTAAGGTTAAATCAAATACAGTCAGTCAATTACCACTTAAGATTTTCGATACTCGAAAGGGTCGACGTCAATTAACAGTTAAAGATAACCCAACGGTATATACGTTAACCAAACGTCCTAATAATTATCAAACAATGCATGAATTTATTAAGATGATGATTATGCATCTTGATATTCGTGGGAACTTCTACGCAGTAATCACACGTGATTCAAGCGGTAATATCATTGATTTATTACCTGTACCACCCACAATTCGGCCTACTATGGAGTTATTAGGGGACGTTATTCAGTATCGAATTGGCTCAGTTACGTATGAACAAGAAGACATTCTGCATATTAAAGACTTCAGTTTCGATAGTATTAGAGGGCTAAATAACTTTGATGTGGCATGCAATGCAATCAATCTTAACTATTTCGCACGTAATCACGGTTTAAGCTTCTTTATGAATGGTAGTGCACCAGCTGGTGTTATTACCACTGATAAAACTATGAGCCGCGAAGCACAAGCGGCATTCCTTGAAAGCTGGGTGCAGACATATGGCGGAGTCGGCAATCATAACAGAACTGCAATGCTGGTTGATGGCGTTGATTATAAGCCTATTGGGTTATCTAACGTTGATGCGCAGTTCCTTGAGACACGCAAATACCAACGCACAGAGATTTCAGGTGTGTTCTTAGTACCATCATTCATGATTGGCGACTTAGAGAATGCTCACTTCAATAACCTTGAATCACAAAACAGATTCTTCCATCAAACATGTATCGGTCCATTACTTCAAAACATTGAAGAACGGATTAACGCAATCTTACCGGCTGGTTTAGAGATTGAATTTGATGATCAAATGTTCTTACGTGGTGATGTTAAGACTCAAGCTGAAGTACATAAAGCATATCTTGAAATGGGTGTTTACAGCGTTAACGAGATCAGGGAAGAAATTGGGAAAGAGCATATTGAAGATGGTGATAAACGTGTAATTCAAACGAACAATATCACTTTCAGTAACACAAATCCGCAAAACCAGCCTCCAGTTGTTTGATAAATAAATAAAACAACAGGAGGTAACAATGCAATATCGTGAATATGAACTCGATATTAAATCTATTGATGAGCTTGGTTTCATCGTCTGCTACGCAAACACATTTAATTATGTAGACAAAGCGAACGATGAAACCATTCAAGGCGCTTTCAAACAAACAATTGCAGACCACACAGCTAAAGGCACCATGCCTAAGATGCTCTTTAACCATAATCGCGATGAACCTATTGGTAAATGGTTATCAATGGAAGAAGACGCTTATGGCTTGAAGATGACTGGTCAATTGATTCTTGAAGTTCAACGCGCACGCGAGATATACGCCTTATTAAAAGCAGGTGCAATCAATGGTTTTAGTATTGGATATAAGGTTAAGAAACAAGTATTCGATCGAGTAACTAAGGTTACTAAATTAATCGAACTTGAATTAGGTGAAGTATCTATTGTGCCCTTCCCATGTAATGACCAAAGTGTTCTAACATCAATCAAAAGTACGTTTGAATCAGGAGAGATTCCTCGTCCAAGTATTATTGAGAAAGAGTTAGTTAATCACTTCGGCTTATCTAAGGCTCAAGCCTTAGCATTTATGGCAGCTGGTTACAAAGGACTAAATACAGATACACCAGATACAGTTGTTATATCAGAAGATAATGAAACTGATGAACTGCTTGAAAAGTCTATTAGTCAAAAGCAACAAGATAAATTAGATCAATTATTAGGGCTTCTTAAAGCTTCTTAATACCCCTCTATACATCTTATTTCTACTCATTTAATTCAAAAAATCAAACCAACAACATATACGAACAGCGGGATGCTTTCGTACATGTACGGCTGTGGGATGCAGCCTGACAAGAAAGGGAATTCAAATGGATAAACTCGATTTAATCATCGATGCCGTTTCAAAAATGAAACAAGCACAAGAAGCAACACAACAACAAACACAAGCTGATATTGAGCAAGTTAAATCTGAAACTCAAGAAACAGTTAATCAAATTCAGCAAGTTAAATTAGATATTGAAAGCGTTAAATCTGCCGCTATGGATGGCGCGGAGTTAATCAAATCTGAAATTAAATCAGAAATGAAAACAGATATCGAAAACGTTAAATCCGAACTCGATACCGAAATCAATTCAATTAAATCAACCATGCAAACACTGGACGCAATGGTTGCAAAACAAGGACGTAAAACAATGATTCAAAAAAATGTAGATACAACAAATGAAACTTTTAACGCTGCTATTCGTGAAGGTATTAAATCAGCACAAAAAGGTGAAGCGTTCCTAGCTAAAGGCTTAAACACTGTTGAACAAGGTAACGGTGCTGAAGTGGTATTAACTGACTTCGACTTAGCAGTTGTTGAACGTATGCGTTCACAAGGCGCTATGATGCGCGACGTTAGTGTTCGTTCAGTAGCAAGTAAATTGTTCGAACGCTTTATTAAAACTAAAAACTCTGAAACTGTGTGGATTGATGAAGACGTAGCTAACGCTGGCATGTCTAACACCGCAGCGACTCAACGTGTTCGTGTTGTTTGCACTACAGGTAAAACTGCTGCGTACCCATTCATCACTCGCGAATCTATTAATGACAGTAAAATCGACATTTATGGTGATTTGAAAGCTGACATCGCAACTCAGATCGGTCGTGGTGTTCACTTATCACTGGTTAAAGGTGATGTAGCTAAGAAACAACCTAAAGGTATCTTGGGTCATGTTGATGCAGTTGAATCACTGAAATCAGATGATGAACGTGACTTACGTTACTTCCAAGTAATTGAATCAAGCACTGTTGCCAAGGTAGCTGCTGGCACTGGCACTGCTTACTCAGCTAACGTTCAAGACGCTATTCTGTCAATGATCTTCGCAGTTGATGCAGGCGCTCGTTCAGGTTGCAAATTCTATATTTCACAAGAGATGCAATTCGAATTAATGCGCTTACGTGATGCAGATGGTCGTCCATTACTGTGTCCTGATATTTCAGGCAATGCTGCTGGTTCTTTATTCGGTTTCCCAGTTGAAGTTGAACATTACCTAGGTGGCATCGTAACTGGTGAGTACCCAATGGTATTCGGTAATTTAGCAGAGTCATTCGAATTACTGTCTATCGGTGAAGCATTCACTCAAGAAAACCCATATTCAGTACCGGGCAATATCCAGCTGTATTATGAAACTCGCGTTGGAACAATCATCAAAGATTCTACTCAACTGAAACTGTTCCGCGTGAAGTAATGAGGTAGGGGATATGTATATAGTCACAAAAAGACCTGAAATGTCCCCAGTATCACTCAAAAAAGTAATGCAACATCTGCGAATCAGTGATGAAAATGAAACTGAGTATTTGAACTCACTGATTCTCGCTGCGACTGACTATGTTGAGCAGTACTGCAATATTAAGATTATGACCACTCATATAGCTATAGAGCTAACCGTCAAGGGTAATCAACCAGTGAAATTACCGTTCGGAAATTTAAAATCCGTTCAGGATGTCAGTGTTGATGATGTCTTACTAGATAAATCTGAGTATAAGGTCAGTCTTATTAAAAAGAGTATAACGTTCAACAAGTCAGCAGATGTTGTCATTAATTATGTTGTCGGAACTGATGATGTTCTTGAAGTCCCTGATGCTATCAAACAAGCAATCTTATTGGTCATTGGAACTTTCTATGAACATAGAGAGCAACAGACTGAGCTTAATCTAAAAGAGATTCCATTCGGAGTTGAAAATCTCCTAGCTAATTACAAATACTTCTAGGAGGTTATATGCAAGCAGGGAAGCTTAATAAACTCTGTGAGATATTCAGAGCAACAGAAATCATTGATGAAATTGGACAAGTACAGAGTGAGCTGAAATCAATATTAACCATCTATGCAAGTGTATCAAAGGTGCAATTCGATGAAAGCACTTTTGATAAGGTCAAGAAACAGTTAACACGTTACGTTATTCACACTCGTTGGAACCCTCTTGAGATACTAAATACTGATGTCATTGTATATAACAACATTCAATTAGAAATACTCTCAGTTGATAACGTTAATGATGCAAACCGTGAGCTTGTAATCATAGCACAATCTCTTAAATAGAGGTGATTATGATATACAAGTATACAACGGTGCATGGGTTAAAAGAACTCGACGATGCGCTTGCAGAAATCGGTATAAAAGCGGGTACTAAAATACTAAGAACTGCTGGTAAAGAAGCAATGAAGGTAGTTTTAGATACAGCTATTGCATTAGTGCCGCAAGATACACAAGTCCTTAAAGAATCATTACAGTTAAGAGTATCAACTTATAAGACAGAGAAACAGATACAGCGTGAGTTACGTGAACTGAATCTATCTGGAGTTGATAAACCGACAATGGCGTTCAAGGTTGGTAACTTCAAACGTATTAAACACGCTAGCACTGATATAGACAGTAGATACTATATCTTAGCTATTGAGTTTGGTTCAAGTAAGAAAGCTGCATCTCCCTTCTTAAGACCTGCATTAGAAAATAATCAAAGCTTAGTTCTTAACACATTCAAACAAAGCTTATCACTAGGTTTAATACGTGAATCGATGGTTATTGCAGCTAAGAATGCTAGAGCAGTTGCAAGGGCTGCGAAAGCTGCTAACAAAGGAGGTAAGCCATGATTGATATTGCATTAAAGTCTGAGCTTGAAACACTTCTGAATGTTCAAGTGTACTTTATGGAAGCACCTGAAAGTGCAATAGATAACTTCGTTGTGTTAACACCACTTGTGAATCAATTCAATGCTCATATGGATGCTGTTTATAGCGTGAATTATCAAGTATCAGTGTTCAACAAATCAGCTTTAAATGGTCGGGAATTACAGGGAGTAATTTTCGATAAATTCTATGGGTATTCAGGTGATATCAATAGTGCAAAAGATAGTTACCGAGTATTGAACGTTAATATAACTGAACAACAACCAATATTCGAGAGCGATACAAAACTATATCAATTCATTACGGACATAAATCTAGCAATGGATACAAGATAAGTAGATTAGAAAATAAAGATTAATAGGAGGCCATGGATGGCTACTACAGGTGTAAGAAATACAGGTTTAGCAACACGTTTATTCGTTGGTGCTATTGGTGCAACTACTGCTGATGTGGCAGTACAAGCTAATTTAGTTGGGTACGTCGCAGACATTTCAGGTTTAACTGATGCAGCTGGCACAGTAACAGTTAATGAATATGCAGATGGTTATGATAGCCAAGGCTACGCAATAAACTTATCAGGTATCAAGACTGCTGGTCCATATACAGTGCTGGTTAACTACGTTATGGATGATGGTGGATTGGCTCGTTTGCAAGCTGCATACGATGCTGGCACATCACATACTGCTGTTATTGAAATGGGTGAAACAGCTGAATATAAGAAAAGTTCATTATTAACTGTTGATTGCCAAATGGGTTCATTTGACTTTACAACAGCTGCTGATGGTGTTCGTCAAGTTTCAATTGTAATGAATATTATTGGCGCACCACGTAAATCATTAAAAGGTTTCTAAACTGATTAAATAGATTAAATAGACAATCTTTACTAATAAACGAGAGCACCAGTTTGAGACCTATGCTCTAAGGAGATCATAATGGCTAGGAAAGCTAAAGAACAGGAAAAAGGAATAGGCGCTTTGATGCGTATGTTCAAACCGCGTTTATATAAACGCACATTATCGAATGGGGATGTTATCTATCTCCAAAGTATGTCAGTTGCTGATCATGAAGCATTCGTTAAAGAACACTTGGATACTCCTGATGAGATCTTTGCTAAAGGTATTCTTTATTGGCTTCGAGATGAGAATGGTGAGCCTGTATTAACGTCATTTGATGATCTTAATGCATTAGACCAAGGAACAGTACTTGAACTGTCAGAAACAATTTTTGAGTGGCTTAGAGATCCATTGGGAAAGAATCAAGCGAAGGTAGATCTAAATTAAATTCGCGTGATCACACAATAGCTTTGATATGTGATGTGTTTAAAAAACTTCCAAGTGAGATCAGAGCTATGCCATATGATGATTACTTGCTACTTGCCCAATATTGCACTGAGAATAAATGCGGTGCGGAATGGGAGACATTCAAATCTTATAGGATGATTGAGTTTCTAACAGCACCGCATATGGCTAAGGGTAAATCATTTAAACCTGTCGATGTGTTTCCAGAACAATACGCTCAATACGAGAAAGTTGAGTCAAGTGAAGATAGAGTCGCCAAAGCATTCAATACATTGTTTTCAATAGCTATTGATGACGAGACTGCATCATAAAAATCACATTCTGCCCTCGCAAGTACCTCATTCTCAATTTAAACAAATCTCAAACTGGGGTCATCCCGTTTAACAGCCCTTCGGGGCTTTTTTTTTGACCAAAAAATCTATCAATAAACACATGAAAAGGACTTCATATGTCAAATATTGCAACATTAAGCGTGAGCTTAGTGGCGAACACTGCTCGATTTAGTCAAGCATTAGTCGCTGCAAGCGCAAGCGCAAAAAAGAATACAAATGAAATAGGTAAGAGCTTGGCAGGCGTAGGCGCAGCAGCTGGCGGTATTATGACTCAAGGCTTGATGATTGGCCTAGGAGCAGTGACTGCATTTGGTACAGCTATCATTGCAAATACGTTAAGCACTTCTAAGAACATTAAGGAGCAGGTCAATCTGTCACGTCAGATAGGTGTGAATGTTAACCAGTACCGTGCATTAACAACTCAACTGGCTGCATTCGGTGTAACTAGTGATGATGTTTGGAGTGGATTAAAGGATCTTAACCTTAAAATCAGCGAACTCGCTATTACTGGTGGCGGTGCATTTAAAGATTTAACTGACTCAGTGAATCTTAACCTTAAGCAGTGGAACATGGCTGGGCCAGTTGAACAGTTACAGATGTTTATGGATGCCACTAAGAACATGTCAGAGAACAACCGTAGACAGTTCGCAGATGCCTTGGGTAGTGATGCATTACTAAAGGTTGTAGATGCTCTTAGAGCTAAGGGGAAGTCGGTTAATGACGTTATTGCAGAGTATAGGCAGATGGGCGGTTTCGTTACAAAAACCGACATCGAGTTACTTAACGATGCAAGTAAAACGTGGGAGAAATTAGGGCTACAGATAAGCATTATTAGGGAACGTTTCGGTGTGGCGTTTGCGCCTATGATTGAAACGGTAATGAAAACGGCTAGTGATTATCTGCTCGAAATTGAAAAGGGTGAAGGTGGCTTGCATCAATGGGCGTTAGACACTGCTAAAACCATCACTAACACTGTAATTAACGTTACTGAGTTCCTAGTTAAAACATTCCAGAGCATCTATAGGGCAGTGGTTGAGGTTCATAACGCATGGGCTAACATGCCAGGGACTGATGCTGAGCCGATTAAGATTGAACTTACCACTAGTGATCTTGAAAAAGAGTTAAAAGCACGCTCTGAGGAACTAGGTTTAGCTGAGGATCGATTACTTAAGGCAATGTCAGTACGTGATGCGACTAAGAAGACGTTATCAGATAATCCATATCATGCAGGGCTAATCCAGCCCAAATTAGACCAGAAAGAACGTGTAGTGAGTGATGCACAAGCTGAATTCAATCAATTATCCGCTCAAGTATTCAGTCTATCAGGCCAAATTAAAACGAGTGTTAACACAGGATTCGAAGGCGGATTTAAATCAGCACGTGAAAGCACTGCAAATCTATTCTCTAAACTTCAAAAAGACATCGATGATGCAGCTAACAAAGTAGGCTCTGGTGCCATAACGGACAGTGAAGGAATAACACCATCAGCCAAAGGTGATGTTATTGGCGCTGGCCGTAAAGATGCACTAGCTGATTATAACAGTATGATCTCAGGAGCTATTGGCGCTCGTTCAGCTATTGAGAATGCTTATAAGGAATCAATTAAAAAGATTGCCGAATACAGACGCAATGGTTTCTTGACCGAAGCAGAGGAAGCTAAAGCTCAATCAATATTGTTGAATGATTATAATAAACAAGTACTTGATAATAAGATCGGAACATTGGAGCAACTTGGATTAGCAGAAGATGCTAATTCACTAAGATTCCAATCACGTCTTAATGAGATCAATAAACTTGAAAGCCAAGGAGAATTATCAAGCATTGAAGCCAGTAAGGCCAAAATGCAATTAAGCGAAGATATAGCTACTCAAGAACGCGCTTATGCACAAGAGAGGATTGACCTATTAGCTCAAGTAGGACTCGTTGAAACAAGTAACACTATGCAACGCAAGCTTGATCTACAGAACATCGCTGATCAACAAGCGGCAGGTTTGATTACTGAACAAGAGGCTCATGATGCTCGGATGGAATGGGCACAAGCTGAGGCATTGGAACGTGCTAATAAGCTTGAATCATTTGGCTTAGAAACTGAAGCATTACAAATCAAGCAGGAGCTGGAATTACAGAATCTTGAAAAGGGGTTCGCAGATAAGCTTATAACTGAACAAGAATACCTTGATGCCAGAGCTGATATGGAATATGAGCATCTTGAGTCACAGCGAGAAGTTTGGGCTGAATCATTAACTGGCTTTCAAGAAGACATGTGGGGTATGTGGGAAAGTATTAGTGAGGGTGTTGGACAAAGCTTTGCAGAGATGATGGTGAATGGTGATGACTTTGGTAAGAGTATGCAGAACGTATTTAAACAAATGGCCATTCAATATATTGCTGAAAAAGTTAAGATGTTCCTTATTGATAAAATGTATGCAGCTATAGCGGGTAAGACAAACGCTAAGGCGGCCGCAGCAAAAGGCACAGAGAAGATAGCGGAAGCGTCATTAAACGCTCTAACGTCATTTGCCGCAGCTCCATGGCCTATTAACATGGGTGCCCCTGCATTTGCGACAATGATTGGTGGCTTAGCTGGAGGTTTTGCAGGTGGTATGACAGCCGCTGCCAGTGCGGGTGCAAGTGTTATCGGTCAGTTCCATAATGGTGGTGAGATACCTTCAACGGGTACAGCGTATGTTGAGAAGGGGGAGATTATTATCCCTAAACATGAGGCTAGAGCTATCAGTAATCTAAAATCTCTTAAATCAAATGATGTAAGCTCTAAACAACCAACGTCACTTACAGTTCAAATTACTGCATTAGATAGTAAATCCGTGATTGATCAGATGGATTCAATCGAGGGTTATCTGCAAGAAATGATTGAGAAGCATTCAACTTAAAAAGTGTAAGGCTAATAGGGTTAGACTCTTTGTATTAGCTTGGACTTAACCTGTCAAGATTCACTGCTGGATACAATTAAAGTCATTTTTGCATTTCCTTACAGTACCAAGAGGCTTAACAACATACAGTCGTATTCAAATCATGGCATCTTTGGAAGGTTTTATCCTTCCTTCGTGCGCGTTTTCACATACAAGTCCAAACAAATGGAATTAAAATCAAATGCCTATTGATTTCATTGCATAAATAAACGGTTTGGGGAACGCGCATGAGCATTTTGCTGGATGGTATATTTGCTAAAAAGCTGATAACTTTTTTGCATTATATACAGTTAACTATGCGCGTTTTCACTAGTCTAATGAAGTAACCGTACATGCGCACCCAAAATGTTAGGCCGGATACGAATATAGCACCGAGCAAAGGAGTTAGGTTTGAGCATCGAATTTTTGGAAAGTGATTTCGATAAAGTTAGCTATCTTGTTAACCTTTTAACCTCAAGAGCTACAGGGTTGGCGGCTGACTCACGAGAGTTTGAGTTCTTGCGTTCTGAGTTGTTAAACAATCCAAATATTTCTCCTTTTCTTCCTCAATGGTTAAAGCAACACAGAAACTTAGACACTTTCTGGGGATTTATTAAGCAGAAATTCGGGACATATGCTGAGCGAAGAACATATCTATCTGCGGAGTTTACCCCTGTGCTTGACCTGCTTGAGTTTGGTCAGCCAGCCCAGCCGATACCGCAAGTTGGCTCTTTTCAGAATGTGTCAGCGAACGAGCCGATGGTCGTGACAAGAAATAAGCGAAAAGTGTTTATTGTTCATGGGCGAGATAATGAAGCGAAGCAAGAGGTCAGCCGATATATTGAAAAATTGGGGCTTGAAGCAATTATCTTGCATGAACAAGCAAGCTCTGGCATGACGATTATTGAAAAAATTGAATACTATTCCAATGATGCGGATTTCGCACTTGTGCTTTACACGGCATGTGATCACGGACGGGGCGTCCATGAATCGAAGATTAGTCCTAAAAATAGAGCTCGCCAGAATGTTGTATTTGAGCATGGCTACCTTATGGCTAAGCTAGGCAGAAAAAACGTTTGCTCACTTGTAAAAGGTGATATTGAGACACCGAATGATATAAGCGGCGTTGTTTATGTTACTTTGGACCCATTAGGTGCATGGAAAAACAATGTAGCAAAAGAATTAATAGCCTGTGGCTATGTCATTAATAGTTTCATTTAAATGACATCTAAGGCCTAACAAATGTAGGCACAGCGATGGCTTTTCGTTTGCAGCTTAGTCTTCGCTACAAAGTTGTACGCGTTGTGTGCGTTTTCCGAATGAGTGAATAATGAATATCGACGAAATAATTCAATTTATCCAGCTATTAGATTCACCAGTAACAATAGGTATTGAAGGTGCTTCTGGCGCAGGGAAAACGACATTAGGCCGTGAGCTTTCATCTCGCCTTGGTATCGAATTTGTAGACATAGATTCATACATTATTAGAAGCGATGAAGAAGTTCCTTTTATTACGCAGATTGATATAGAGTCACTACAAGCGAGGATGACTGCACTTGAAGAAAGTAACCGTACGTTTATCGTACTTGGCATATGCTTACGTGACGTGTTAGCGATGATTTCTGCTACTGTTGGAATCTGCATTTATGTAAAAAAATTGTCGGCTATGAAGTTATGGCACTATGGATTTGATATTGAGTCATACGCTTCTGAATCGGAACCTTCAGGTATTTACGACTGCGAACCATACAAAAGTGATATGAAATACCATCAATCCATGCAACCGCATATGAACTCAGAGTTAGTATATGAGTATGATGCTGACTAGCACATAACAAAGTGCTCGAGTGATTTGGCACATGTGGCATTTGTTGGTGTCAGTATTCCGTACATCACACCTAAATAGGGCGTTATGGATAGAAACCAGTTAGAAGAATATGCAAGCTCAAGTCTAGCTTTTTATGGATTGGATCTGTCGCGTATTAGTTCGGTTTTGATAGCTCAAATCTGGAATCATGAGTTAAATCGCAGTCTAAGCGTTCATTGCATAAGTGATGAGTTAAAAAGAATTGAGAAGGGTAATTCCAAGAAGGTAGGAGTATTCAAGCACTTACCACTGAAAGGGTTATATAAAGCTCATTTTTTTAATGCTAGCTTTATTCGCGGCAATATAAATGCTGAGTTTGGTCTTGAATATTGTGGTAACACGAAACTAGACAAGGCCTTGAATGAAGCTTTTGAGCGATATAAGTCTGGTTATACGAATGATGAAATGTACAAGCTTTTGGCTCATGAGTTTACGGTAATGACCATTGAGAAACGTGCACATAAAGGGAAACTTTCTGGTGAATGGATTGTTTATCAAGTATATGAAGGTAAAAATTATTATTTAGCACTAGGTTGCCATAAAGAAGACGATCAAGATATCTATGACAGGGTAAAAGCAGCATATCGATTAAATTTCCCTTTTCTAGTGGATACTAGCGCTTAACCAAGTGCTTCTAGAGGCACGGTGGTTATGGCTGTTGTATTTGAGTTTACTGGCTATGCGTTGCCAGCCAGAGAGGTTGTTATGACATTAAAAGCTATGAAAATTCCTTATATTTCAGTGTTGCACTTGACCAATGAAATAGTGGAATCACTTGTTAGTCAAACTGAGAAAATAATTGAGTCGGAGATAAAAAAGTATCAGGCTGAGGGGCCTGAGACATTTGAGATTGAAATTAGTAAAGAAGAAGGGATATTTGATAGCATTGAACACTATCATGGCTTATCAGGCAATGATGTGATTTTAGATGACATGTTTTTGGAATATTTCCCTTGCCTAAACAGAAGATCTGTATTCCAAACTATCTATGGAATTTATGAAGTGGACTTGTTAGGACTTTGTCGTGGTTATCACAAAAGTTTAGGAGGCAAAAAGCCAGATAACTTCGATGATAGCGGGATTGTTAAGGCACACAATTTTCTTTCAAAGCATTATCCTGAGCTGAAAAATTCAAAAGAATGGGCTGCAATAGACCGATTACGCCTGCTTAGAAACAATTGCGTTCATAATAATGGTTGCGTGTTTGAGCGTAAAAAGCCAATAGCAGCTATTGATGCCCTAATCGAAAGTTACCCCCATTTATTCCATCATGATGGTATCGAAGATCCAGAACAAAGTAGATACTCTGATGGTTCAGTCAAAAGGTTAGGCCGTAATATAGTTTTAGAGAAAGGCAGTTTGAACTATATCATTGATGCCTTCAAAGCTTATGTGAAACTGGTGGATGAGGCACACCGTAAAGCGCGTATAACAACGCATCAAGTCACACCCTGAAAACGTTTTGCTGCCCTTATGCAGGCCTTAAGTGTTCATCTTAGATGGTGTATTTTCGATACGTCAAGATGATTAATTAAGAAAAGAAGTTGGCTCTATTCAAGCCTTATTTTCGATTGGAGATTGATCATGAGTGAAGTGTGTCCTAAATGTGGAGCTGAATTTTCAGTAACCGAAATCGGTGGTGGAGGAATTTGTGGAGCTTGTAGAGAGCCAATTAACTGTCCCAATTGCCATAAAACTGTAAGGGAAGAGCGTACAACAGGTACTTTTTTCGAAACACTTATAAAAGCTCCTGATAGCCTTCTATCTCAGCACCTTGGGATTTCTGATGATGACTGGGAAGAGATGGGAGCGGAGCTTAATGAAAACACCGGCAATAGTGGTGACATGACTTATTGTTATTGGTTCATCGTACCCGAGAATACCCCTGAGGAAATCCTAGTTAAAACTGGTTGGAAAATTGGACAAATGATTGATCAAATTCCTGTAGAGATTGTAGAAAACGATTGGGATTATTAAGGCAATTCTTTCCGATGGTGGGCACTTAACAAACCATTGTCAATGCTCTTAGCTCTACGCTAAGGACATTTGTTGTCATTGTCTCGATATAAAAGCACTGATTCTTGTGTCAGATATAAGTAAATTACTATTTTTCTCAAACAAGAATCCGTGCTTTTACCTCATTACTTCCTCACCAACGCTCTCATGTTCTTACCAGCACTTGATGCTTTCGCTGCAATAATGGCTTCTTTCAAAACCTTATCATCTTTACTTGGCTGCTTAGCCAGTACATAGCCAGATAATGATTTAGATCTTACTTCCGCATAACAAACTTTCTTTCCGTTTACGCGAGTAGCTTTCTGCTCACTAAGGATGATGTATCTCTTTAGGATTGCAGTAGCTGATTTACTTGTAATCACTCCATTCTCGTATTTTGCAATCTTACTAAGGTCAACATCAGCAGCTTTCAATGCTGGAAGCTTTCTGAAAATGTTCATGATGCTTTCTGCTAGTGCAAGCTTATTGCCATCATTATATAAACGATCACCGATGTTCAAGTTCGATTGCAGATAGCTATATACTTGGTTATCGAAGGCAACACGCTTGATATCAGTTTCAAGCTTTTCAAAGTTTTTTTTCTGTAGCATATGAATCACATCATCCTTGGAAATATAATTCAACGCCTTCAAAGCTTGATACAACATGCTAACTAATACCTGTTCACTCTCTTTATAACGTATCTCTTCAAGTACACTTTCAACTGAACCATTTCGAACACAGTCAATAGCAGTAGCTAATGCCTCAGCAATTACCTTTTCATTCTCAGCAGCTACAGCCTCATCAATAGCTTCCTGTTCTTCTTTAGTGAACTTATAAGCCTTAGCGAATTTCAAACACACAATGTGATTCAAACCACTTAGGCGTTGCTTATAGCTATTGAAGTTCAGACTATCAAATCTGGCCTTACTATTTGAAATCTGATTATCAATACCAACGTAATTTACAGCGAACTCGTCATCAACCACACGCACCAAGCTATAACAGTTACTGATGAATTTTGCGTCATATAAATCATGATGCAGTTTCTTTGCAAACACGTACTGAGCTTCTTTAGTAATGGCTGATTGCAATACAATGTTCAATGCATTCTTTTTCGTTACAGCATCTGATACAACGTCTTTTCGATTTAGAATGCTGTATTCCAAATCAGGTTGAACAGGTGATACGATGTGCTGCACTGTTACTTGTTGAGCTTTTCTATAACGGTTCGATACTTGTTCAATACGCTCAATGCACTCGTCACCAACAATGAACACATCAACAGTGTCAACAACGTTCTTGACGTTCATTCCTTCCACAATGCTATACGTGCCAATGATGCCATTGTAGCCTGAGGGCAGTTTCTCTGACGTTTTCAAATGACGTTGGTCGAGTTGGTTACGTTGTTCGTCTTTGTCATTAGAAGTGATTCTAAGCAGCTTCTTAGTGATCAGTTGTTCAAGTTTCTTGATTTGGTCAACGTTGTTCCATAACACAACAATACCATCAGCCATTGATGTGTTGATTGCGTTCGCAGTATAACTCAGTAACTCATCAGTAATTACCTTAGTGGTATACTTGGGCTGTGTTTTCTTAGCCACGCGAATAACTTTATCGAAAGTAACGTGATAATCATCAGTTGTTGATGTGCCTGACATAAACACAACGTTCTTGAATAATTTCAATCGAACAATGTCATATACCACGTTCAATGTTTTCTCTTTGAACAAATCCATATACAAGCCATGACTCTCGTCAACCCAAAGTGTTATGTTCTTTAGTGATGATAAATCTTCACCAGCTTTATGCTTCTGTATTATTGTTATGAGCTGATTCCATGTGGCTAGTGCGCGGCCATCTTCAAGCTTGAGTTTGTTTTCTTCAATTGCGTCTAACTTGACGTCAACAACATCATAATTTTCTTCGTTAGCTGATGCTGCGTTCTGTTGAACAATAATTCTCAGGGGACTCACAACCCAGTTATTTGGGGTGCGGGATGTTGAGAAGTTCTTACCTGTACCACAATCAGCAATCAATAGATTCAAGTATCCAAAGTTACTCTCAATGGCCGCTAACACGTCACCTAAGTATTCATCTGGATTTAGGTTATAAAGGAGATCGAAAGGTGAGTGCTCTTTCTTCTCCTCCTTACTTTTAGTCGCGATGGCTAGCTTAGGTTCAGGTTTATATAGTTGCACTTGTGCAATTCGGTATAAGCTACCAGCGCCGTAATGCGCAGCGTTCAAACGCTTATACTCAGATAACCAATAGCTGATAGTCTTATTTGAACCAGTTGACATAATCAATTGAGCTGCTACTAGTGCGTCAATACTAACAGCTTTCATGCAACCTAAAAGTCTGTATCGATCATTATGATTCAATGTCTCATGTGGTAAATGTTTAGTTAACCCGCACACAAGTTCATCATGTGAATCAAGTGATAAAGTGAGGTTGAATTCACTCTTGTTTATCTCTTTTTTCGCTAATGCAAGTGCATCGAATGGCTTACCTGTATTGGTTTTGAACACGTAAGAACTTCTGTTATTAGGTGATACAACAGGGGTTACCATGTACTGACAGAAGGTGAAGCCAGCTGGGTCTGCAAATTTGAACATCTGCTTCATAGAGTCTTTGCGCGTGTTCCATTCTTCATATGATAATGCCGTTTCAAGTGGCATGATTACGCGGAACTTAGGCTTCTGAGGTGTATGGCTGAATGTTGTGTATAGTAAATACGTATAGCCATTCAGTGCTGTTTCGACTTCTTCAATAGTTGCACCATCATCTACGTCGACGTAGAAGAATTCACGTTGAATAGCGTTTTCAGTACTTCTATATGCACCAGACATCTTGCAACCAACGAATCCAGTTGCTGTGTACTTGTCATCACTTTCAATTGGAGTTGAGAATATAAAAACTAACTCGTCCCATGTTGATGTGTGCAGTAACATATCGGGCTTTCTAGTCGAAGCCACAAATCCATAATTATAAATAGTATTGTTATTATTGTTATTCATATAAACTCCATGTAAGTTAAGCCTCAGTTCCAGCTGGGGCTTTATTATTTCTATTATCTTTATTC